>NZ_JADEWJ010000081.1:0-14029 GCF_015207725.1 Synechocystis sp. LEGE 06083 | reverse complement strand
CTGTTTACCCATCTGCCCCCAGGGAATTATTACTACATATTCTCATCAAGCAACGGTGGCTAGCCTGCTCCCTTGGTTGGAATCGGGACAAATCGCTGCCTTGGAAATCCATACCCAGGTGGGCCATGGCGAGCAATTTCAACAGCTTTGGCAGAATTTGCAACCGGTTTTGCCCCAACTCCAGGCGATCGCCATTAGTTGTCCGTACCATGGCCAGGCGGTGCAGTATTTGCAGAGTATTGCAAATTGGCTGGGGCAATTAACGATCCCCTTGATTTGGCAAACCGATGGACGCCCCATGAGCGGGGACATTGGCCGGGGCACTACCCATCTGTGCCTTCAGTATGCTGATCAGGTTTTAAAATCTGATTTGCCGGGGTTTGTGCAGTTGGCCGGTGGCACCAATGGCCACACCATCACCAAGCTAAATGATGATAGTCTTTGGGTTCATGGGAAAAAATCCATAGTTAACGGCGTTGCCTTTGGTGGTGGGGCCCGCGTCCTCATTGCCCCGGTATTACAGGAGGCGGAGGCTAGGCAAAAGGATCCCCTTGCCCCCATTCACTTGGAAGATTATCCTGATTTACTCCAGCGGGCGATCGCCTTGGCCCAGTCTTTGGTGCAACCCTGGAAAACAAGGCCAACCATGGTGGACTAAAAATTTCCTTGACAGTATTGACAATTATTTTCATTAATCTGTATAGTGATTCCACAGTGTTCTCTTCTCAAGGATTCAGTAGGGGGTGGCTCGGCGATCGGGTGCTCCCTGTTTTTTTGGCGGCAAAACCTTAAACTGATTAGTTGGATTGCTCCGTTGTTGCATCCTCAACCGTTTGCCCTAACCTAACTCGACCAAGAAACTATGACTGTTTCCCCTTCCTACGACGCAATAGTAATTGGCTCTGGCATTGGGGGATTGGTCACCGCCACCCAGTTGGCCTCCAAGGGTTTACAAGTGTTGGTGTTGGAACGTTACCTCATTCCCGGCGGCAGTGCGGGCTACTTTGAGCGGGAAGGTTACCGCTTCGATGTGGGGGCCTCGATGATTTTTGGCTTTGGCGATCGGGGCACCACCAATTTGCTCACTAGGGCTTTAGCTGCCGTTGGGCAAGCACTGGAAACCCTCCCCGACCCAGTGCAAATCCATTACCATCTGCCGGGGGGACTAGACCTCAAAGTTCATCGGGAGTACGAAGCTTTTTTACAGGAGTTAATTGCCAAATTTCCCCAGGAAGCCCAGGGTATCCGCAATTTCTATGATGAATGTTGGCAGGTATTTAACTGCCTCAATGCCATGGAATTACTTTCCCTGGAGGAACCCCGTTACCTGATGCGGGTATTTTTTCAGCATCCAGGGGCCTGCTTGGGTCTAGTGAAATATTTACCCAAAAATGTGGGAGACATTGCCCGCCGCCACATCCAAGACCCGGATTTGCTGAAATTTATCGATATGGAATGTTACTGCTGGTCGGTGGTACCGGCGGATTTAACCCCCATGATCAATGCTGGCATGGTCTTTTCCGATCGCCATTATGGGGGCATTAATTATCCCAAGGGGGGCGTGGGCAAAATTGCTGAAAGTCTAGTGACCGGACTGGAAAAATTCGGTGGCAAAATTCGCTACGGCGCTAGGGTAACCAAAATCATCCAAGAAAATAACCAGGCGATCGGGGTGGAACTGGCCAACGGCGAAAAAATTTATGGCCGCCGCATTGTCTCCAATGCCACCCGCTGGGACACGTTCGGGTCATTGATGGCAGAGCAGCCCCTACCTGGGAAGGAAAAACGGTGGCGCAAAAATTACCAACAGTCCCCCAGTTTCCTGAGTTTACATCTGGGAGTCGCAGCGGATTTATTACCCACCGGCACAGAATGCCACCACATTTTGTTGGAGAATTGGGACGATTTGGAAAAGGAACAAGGCACCATTTTTGTCTCCATTCCCACCCTGCTGGACCCCAGCTTGTCTCCGGACGGCTACCACATCATCCACAGCTTCACCCCCAGTTGGCTCGAACCCTGGCAAAATCTTTCCCCGCAGGAATATGCAGCCAAAAAAGAAGCTGATGCTGGTAAATTAATTGACCGCCTGGAAGCCATTTTTCCCGGCCTGGACCGAGCGCTGGATTATATGGAAATCGGCACTCCCCGCAGTCACCGCCGCTTTCTAGGCCGACAAAATGGCACCTACGGCCCCATTCCCCGCCGTCGCTTACCGGGTTTACTGCCCATGCCCTTTAACCGCACCGCCATACCGGGATTATATTGCGTCGGAGACAGCACCTTTCCGGGGCAAGGTTTAAACGCCGTTGCCTTTTCTGGTTTTGCCTGTGCCCATCGCCTAGCGGTGGATTTGGAGGCCAAGTAGTTGAGCAGAAAAACTGATGACGGGGCGATGGAAGAACCCAGACATTGTCTGGCACAATGGGGCCAAGCATTGAGCCGCAACGATCGCCAACTGCATGGGTAATAAACCAAAATCTTCCTTTAACGTCAACCAGGATGACATCCCGGAAGTAATTCGGGACAGTCCAGTGGAGCCGCCCCAGTCCCAAGCCTTGTCTCCCCCACCGCTGAAATTAATTGCGGCCGGTTTGGGGGTCATCATTCTGGCTTTACTAACGTTGTTGGCCCTGTGGCCCAGGCCCCAGCCCGCACCGGAAGTAGTGACGGAACCGAGCCCCACCCCCACGGCAACCCCCATTGATAATCTATTGGGGCACCTGCCCTATGAAGAAGCCCCCCTGGGAGACCTGAAAAATATCACCCCCGACGGCCGCTTAAAGTTACGCCAGGCCGCCGCTGATCAATTTTTGCGTATGCAGCGGGACGCGAAGGCCCAAGGTATTTCCCTGGTGCCCATTTCCGCCTTTCGCACTGTGACTGAGCAGGAACAACTTTTTTTTGCTATCAAACAACAGCGCAATCAGGAAGCCCGTCAGCGGGCCGAAGTCAGTGCGCCCCCCGGTTATAGCGAACATCACACTGGCTATGCGGTGGATATCGGTGATGGTAGTGCCCAAGCGACCCATTTAAGCGAAACCTTTGCCCAAACCAAAGCTTTTGATTGGTTACAAAATAATGCAGCCAAATACAGCTTTGAATTATCCTTTCCCCCGGACAATCCCCAGGGCATTGCCTACGAACCTTGGCATTGGCGTTACGTCGGCGATCGCCAAAGTTTAGAACTGTTCTACAAAGCGAGAAATTTGCCGCAAAAAACCCAGAACAATCCTTAAGCCCGGACAAAATCAAACATTCGTAGGCAGATGGGTAAATGCCTGGTTCTAGGCCGCCCTAGCGTGGGGATGGCATCGTTCAACAGATATGTTTTAACCCCTGCTCCAATCTGGCCATGGCAGTGCTGGCCGTGTCCCGCCGCAGAGCACCATAGGCAATGCGGAGATAGCAACCAGTTTCTATGCCAAAAGTGGAGCCAGGTAGCACCGCCACCTTAAACTCATCAATTAACCTTTTCACTAGCTCTAAATCCGCCAAGGGGCTATCAACCTCCAGCAAACAGTAAAAAGCTCCCTGGGGCACCACTAAACGACAGCGGTCAGACAATTGACCTAATACTGCCAGTAATTGTTGGCGGCAGGCGGCCATCTCCGGCAAAAATTGTGCTGAATAAGCCTTGCCCACCTGTAAACAAGCAAGGGCCGCATATTGGGAAACCACCACCGGGCAGATCAGATTGGTGTCCTGAATTTTTTTGACCGCTAGCAATAGCTCCTGGGGAATGACCATATAACCAACTCGCCAACCAGCCATGCCGTAGGCTTTGGAAAAGCTATAGAGGGAAATGGTATGGCTGCCACTACCCAGCATGGCCCCAGGGGAAAAAATCGGGGTTTGGTCGTAGGCAAAATAATCGTAGGCTTCGTCATGGATATGGTAAATGCCCCGCTCCCGGCAAAGTTGGTTCACCGCCCGCAAATCCGCCTCTGGATAAATAGCTCCGGTGGGATTATTGGGGGAAATGGTCACCACCGCCCTCGTCCGGGGGGCGATCGCCTGGGCAATGAGATCCGGTTGGAGTTGATACTGATCATTGGTGGGCACCAACACTGGCCGACATCCCGCAATTCTGACGGCCATTTCATGGTTGAAGTAGTACGGAGTATTGAGAATAATTTCATCTCCCACCTCCGTAATAGCCAGCACTGCATTTAAAAAGCCCATATTGGCCCCGGCCGTCACCACCACCGCCTGGGCCGAGGACACATGGATACCATTGTCCCGTTGTAACTTTTCCGTTAAAGCAGAAATTAAGCTTGGTATGCCCGCCACTGGCTGATACTGGTGCAAAGGAGCCTGCCCGAGACTTTCCCTTACTGCCACGGCCACCTCTTCCGGGGGAGGGTAAAAAGCCACCCCTTGGCCGAGGGAAATTGTGCCTGGGGAATCGGCAATCCACTGTCCCACCACCGGAATAACCGGCGACTGAACCAAATCCATACGGCTAAAGGCTGTTTCCATTACCATTGTGAATCTGAACCCATGAATTTAAAGTAACTCTCCAACTCTCCATTCCACCATCGGGAAACACCATGGCCGCCCAGATAGCCCTCATTGCCCACGACAACAAAAAAGACGCTCTGGTTAATTTTGTCCAACAACACAAATCCCTTTTCTCTCGCTATGACCTCATCGCCACTGGCCAAACGGGGGAATTGGTAAGCAACAAAACCGGCTTAGCCGTGGAAACCGTTTCCCATGGGGCCCTGGGGGGGGACACCCAAATTGCTACCAAAATTATCGATGGGACCATTGCTGCTGTCATTTTCCTCATTGATCCCCTCTATGCCCAACCCCACGAGCCAGATATCCGGCCCCTATTGCGACTTTGTGAAGTGTACAACGTTCCCCTGGCGATTAATTTAGCCACCGCCAAAGCAGTAATTAAACTATTAGGTAAAACTAAAACTGGCCATCTAATTTTTAATCCCGTGGCAGGGCAGGGCAATGTGGAACGGGAACTAGATTTAATTAAAGAGCATTTACAGTCGGAAATTAATCTCAAAATTATTTTTACTAGTGCCGATGTTAACGTTACCGACCAGGCCAGGGAAATTGTTAAAACAATCAAGTCTGCCAATGAGCACTCCAATGGAGAAGGGGACAGCTTTATCATTGCCTCTGGTGGTGATGGCACCGTATCCGGCGTAGCGGCCGCCCTGATCGACACCGGCATTCCTCTTGGTATTATTCCCCGGGGTACCGCCAACGCTTTTTCCGTGGCCCTGGGCATTCCTACCCAAATTGTCGGGGCCTGTGAAACCATCAACCGGGGCATTACCAAGGTCGTAGATACAGCACTGTGCAATGACATTCCCATGCTCTTGTTGGCGGGGGTCGGCTTTGAAGCGGAAATGGTGGAGAAAGCAGACCGGGAACTAAAAAATAATTTGGGGGTAATGGCCTACATTTTTGCGGGTATCCAACAGGCTAGGGAACAGGAATTGTTTGAAGCCCAGATCGAAATTGATTCGGAAACCACCACCATGGAAGCCAGCGCCATTACGATCGCTAATGCGGCCCCTCCCACTTCCGTCTTTGCCCAGGGAGCAGGGCAGGTATCTTTCACCGATGGATTGCTCGATATCACCGTGGCCAGTAGTCAAACAGCGTTGCAGGGTCTGCGGGTGGTAACCAACCTCTTCACCTCCGCCCTGTCAAAAAATCCCACCGACAATGAAAACGTGGTGCATCTCTATGGAGAAAGGATTAAAGTTACAACCAACCCCCCGCAAAAAATTGTCGTTGATGGTGAAATCATTGGTACTACTCCAGTGGAGGTGAAATGTCTGCCCAAAAGCTTAAACATCTTCGCCCCAGTGGAAAACAGTTGAGCTTGGTGGCGCTGATGCTCTCCCTGGGCATAGTCCAGTACCAAGTAGCCCTGGCATAATGAGCCATGGCTGGGGTCAAATCCGCCCAATCAACTTACCGCAATTGCTATGCCGGTTGTCCCGTCTAGGCCTGGATGCTGTCCGTTGTGATACTTCTTCAGCGATCCCCTGAACTCCCCTGGATGCGGTGGGCCTAGCTCGACTTTTTTGTTATTTATCAGTCAATCATTCTAATGACCTTAACCAGTGTGCCCGCCTCTGTTTCCCTTTTTCCTGAGCTTGAGCTTCCCCCCCTGCCCTACCAAAGACCCCTACTGATGATTGGCCACGGTACAAGGGACGAAGACGGTCGCCAAACGTTTTTAGATTTTGTCACCCAGTACCAAGCATTGGACTATTCCCGCCCGGTGATCCCCTGTTTTTTGGAGTTGACAGAGCCCAATATCCAGGCTGGAGTACAGCAATGTGTGGACCAGGGCTTTAGGGAAATTTCTGCCCTGCCCATTTTGCTCTTTGCGGCCCGCCATAACAAATTCGATGTGACCAATGAGCTAGACCGCAGCCGCGAAGCCCATCCCCAGATTAATTTTTCCTACGGTCGTCATTTTGGCATTACCCCAGCCATTCTTGATTTGTGGAAGGCCCGCTTAAGTCAGTTAGATAGTCCCGAGGCCAACCCCAAGGGTATTGACCGCCAAGATACGGTACTGTTGTTTGTGGGTCGGGGTTCCAGCGATCCCGATGCCAATGGTGATGTGTATAAAATGGCCCGCATGCTCTGGGAAGGCAGTGGTTACCAAACCGTGGAAACCTGTTTCATTGGCATTAGTCATCCCCGCTTGGAAGAGGGATTCCGTCGAGCTAGGTTATATCAGCCCAAGCGCATTATTGTTTTGCCCTACTTTTTGTTCATGGGGGCTTTGGTGAAGAAAATTTTCACCATCACGGAGGAGCAACGGGCCGCTTGCCCAGAGATTGAAGTTCAGTCCCTGGCGGAAATGGGCATTCAACCGGAGTTATTGGCGTTGGTGCGGGAACGGGAAATTGAAACCCAATTGGGGCAAGTAGCCATGAATTGTGAGGCCTGTAAGTTTCGCCTTGCTTTTAAAAGCCAAGGCCATAGCCATAGTCATGATCACAGCCATGGTCACGGACATCACCACCATGGTCACGACCACGGCCACAGCCATGGGGAATGGATCGATACTTACATTGAGCCCACAGCCTATCACGAAAAAATTTGGCAGGCTCCATAGGCAAGTCGGCCAACGGGGAAGGGAAAGAACCTTAATCCCTACTCAGTAACCAGACTCAATTAGGCGTCGTCACCGCCCATAATACGGGGGACTCGAAAAAAGTCTCCCTCCGGTTCTGGTGCGTTGTCCAGCAGGGCTTGTCGGGTGGTGGCCGCATTGTCTCCGTCCCAACTAATCTGGCGATCGCCCCGGACAATGTTGCTCAACTCGATGGCTCTGGTGGTGGGTTCCACTCCTTCGGTGGGCAGTTCACTCAATTGGTCAAAGTAGTCCAAAATACTGCTGAGCTGGGAAGCAAATTGGCTTTCTTCCTCTGGGGTGATGTCCAAACGGGCCAGGTGGGCGATTTTTTGAACTTGGCTTTGATCCAACATGGGTTAACTCTAATTCTTTAAGTTCGGTCTAAATGCGCTAATCTTGCCGGGAAAAACTAGCCATTCAAAGGAATTTTAAACACCCAATCTTGATATTTGGGTTCCCGATTTTCCGTCACCGCTGTCAATACGGAGCGTAACTTTTCCGTAATCGGGCGATCGCCACCGAGGGTGAAGTTTTCAATCCGTTTAACCGGGGTGATTTTTGCCGCAGTACCGCTCAAAAAGACTTCGTCGGCAATCATCAACTCCGATTTATCAATGGGACGCTGGCAGGTGGGGATACCTAAATCCGCCGCAATGGTGAGAATGCTGTCCCTGGTAATCCCTTCGAGGATGTCCTGCTCATTACCGGGGGTAATAATTTGCCCCTGGCGCACCATGAAAATATTCATGCCGGTGGCTTCACAGACCTTACCCTGGGAATTCATCAAAATGGCTTCATCAAAGCCCGATTCCACCGCTTCCGTTTTGGCTAAAGCAGAGGTAATGTAGGCAGCGCTAATTTTGCCCCGCAACGGGAAACTACGGTCCTCCTGGCGGTACCAGGAACTGATGCGGCAATTAACCCCATCGGCGGCCAGGTAATCCCCCATTTCCAAGCCGTAAACGAGGAAATCTTTCTCCAGATTGTGCAGGCGGGGGGCAATACCCAAACCGGAACTGTACACCAACGGGCGGATGTAAAAGGATTTATCGGGCTGATTTTTCTTGACGAAATCAACAATAACTTCCTTGATTTTTTCCGCACTGATGTCGTAGTGCAAAAACTTGGCACTCTTACTCAGGCGATCGCCGTGGCGGTCCAGGCGAAATAGTAGAATGGTGCCCGGATCTTCAGGGTCGGGAATGCCCCGTAAACCCCCAAAGGCCGCCGTCCCATAGTGGAGGGCATGGGTAGCAACGGATATTTTGGCATCCTCAAACGGGACAAACTTATCTTCAAAGTAGGCGATCGGCAAAAACTTGTGCATCAGAAAATCAAAAAAAAGACTTGTACTCCCTGGACTTAACCCCAGTCATCCAAAGGGGAATAATGTGCTACCCGTGTTTTCCAGGGCATTAGGATTCACCCAGCCAGCCCGCCAGATTTTGAAGTTGGCTGTCCGAGGGGTCGGCCATGGGCACCACTTCATAACGGTTTGCTTGGGGAGATGCCAGCACCACATCCACCGTCCGCAAAAGATCCTGATGAAACACCGTTAACTGAATCATATCATTGGCTTGGTAGTCTTTCAGCCGTAGGGAAAGCTGTTCGGCCCCAACCCGTACACCATCGATCGCCAGCAACAAATCCTGGGGGCTAATGCCAGCCATGGCGGCGGGGGAATGGGCGGCCACAAAGGTAATTTTTTCCTGGCCAGCCTCCGATTTAACTTTAATGCCCAAATAGGGGGGTAAATCTTCCTGCACCGGTTTAATACAGAGACCAAAGGGTTGCAGGTAATCGTTGAGGGAAAGTTCCGCCGTGGTGTGGAGATAGGTGTGGAAAAATTCGGTTAAGTCCGTGTCCGCTACTTTAGTAATCACTGCTTGCAATTGTGCTGGGGTAAAACCAATTTCTTCCCGGCCAAACACATACCACATGGTCTGTAAAACGTCATCAAAGGAACGTTGATTTTGGTGTCGTTCCCGAATGAGCAAATCCAGCATCAAAGTCACCAATTCCCCCTTCAAGTAATAGGACATTTGACTGTTATCGCCATTGGCATCCCGACGATAGAGTTTGATCCAGGCGTCAAAACTAGATTCGGCTAGGGGTTGCACCAAACGCCCTGGGGTAGTGAGGTAGCGAGTGATTTCTTTGCCCAAATTTTTTAAATAGGTCTGGCGATCGTACAGTCCGGCCCGGAGGGGAATGAGCAGGTCGTAGTAACTGGTGGTGCCTTCGGAAAACCAGAGGGAAGGGGTGTAATTTTCCTGGTCGTAATCAAATTGCTCCAGGGCCTGGGGACGAATGCGCTTGATGTTCCAAAGATGGAAAAATTCGTGGGCCACCAGTTGCAAAAATCGTTGGTATTTTTCCGGATCCCGAAAACCAAAGCGGTCATAGTTCAGCACACAGGAATCTTTATGCTCTAAACCGCCATAGCCCTGGTTGGATGTGTGGAGCAAAAACCAATAATGGTCGTAGGGCAATGTCCCAAATAAATCGGTTTCCGTGGCGATAATTTTCTGGGTATCTTTGACCAACTGCTCCCCATCTAAGTTGCTTTCGCCCCAAACTACAAAATGGTGCTCTTTACCCTGGACTTCAAAGGCGTAATCCTGATGGATACCCACTTCCACCGGGCTATCCGCCAACGTGTCAAAATTCTGGGCATGGAAGGTTTTTGCCCCCGTGGTTAAATCCGTTGCCTTACAGGGCAGGGCCGTGGCGATCGCCCAAGTCGGTTCGGGGGGAACAACGGTTAAGATTAGGGGGACATCGGTGTGTCCTGGCAGGTAGAAAAACAATGCCGCCCCGGTGAAGAAACCATGACTATAGTCCAAATGATTGGTTCTGACGGTTAATTCATCGGCATAAATGCGATAGGAAATGGCAATATTTTCTTCCTCCCCACAGGCAATGGCCCAATGGGCCTTACCCAATTTTTGGTGTTCCAAGTATTCACCACCGGTTAGACTCCGGGCTTGGAAGTCCTGCAAATGGCGCTCATATTCCCTTACCAGATAGGACCCCGGTGTCCAGACGGGAAATTTCAGTTCTAGTACAGAAGCAGTGAAACCTTGAATGTGGAAATCCACGGAAAAGTAGTGGGTCTGGGGAGTTGGCATCGCCACTTGGTAGTGCAGACGAAGGGAAGCTGGGATCATGGTGTCTGGGGAAGTTTGCCTTAGCAATTGTCTCTTTTTTGTACCGCATTTATGCCGTTGATGGCAGGGATCAATTCTGGTAATCCCATTTAAGATTGTGCGATAATGGCTAATACAAAAGCTTTTGCCAAAGTCGGCCCGGTAAGGTCGATGAAGTTTTCTTGCGTACTTTGGCGATCCACACCCCTTTCAGGGCAAGCTATAAGTATGCCCCCCCCCTCCATCCTGCTGTTGACCTGCCTCCCCCTTTGATTAAATGACAGCTCCCACTCCCTCCTCCCACTCAGTTCCAATTCAAGAATTCACCGCCTCCCGACAGGCCAGTTTCTTCGATGGGCTGAAGCAACCCCGTTTTAGCGGGCAACTAATCCTTTCCACTGCAACGGGGGAACAGTGGTCGTTCTATCTTTATCTAGGCCGCATTATGTATGCCACCGGAGGGCGTCATGCTGTCCGGCGTTGGCGTCGGCAAATTGCTTCTTACCTGCCTCAAATTGCTGCTAACTTAGCCTCTGTGCAAACAGATTTAGCTAGCATTGATCCCCAGGATTTACAAATTTGCTGGGAGTACCAACTGCTCTGCCACTGGGTAGCCCAACAGAAGGTCACGAGGGAACAGGCCGCCCGACTCATTCGAGCCACGGTAGTAGAAGTATTGTTCGACATTACCCAATCCATGGAGGTGGCCTGTGATCTGCGCCAGGATAATTTGCTTTCCACAAGGTTGGTGTTGATTGACGCAGACCAGATGATTGCCGAGTCCCAACAGTTATGGAGCAAATGGCAGGGGGCCAAGATTGCGGACCGCTCCCCCAATGCCGCCCCCATCATTCGTCAAGCGGAACAGTTGCAACAACGCACCACTCCCCAGGTGTACCAAACCCTCAAGCAATTGCTGGACGGGAATCAGTCCCTACGGGATTTGTCGGTGCGTATGAAGCGGGATGTGCTGAGTGTAACCACTTCCCTATTACCCTATCTGCAGTTGGGGTTGGTGGAGTTAATTAAAATTCCCGATTTGCCGCCGCCCATTGCTCCGCCAGTGAGGGGAGTGGTGGCCCAGCCCGATGTGCCCAGTGGCCCCCTGATCGCCTGTGTGGATGACAGTCCCCTGATTTGTCAGACCATGGAAAAAATCCTCACCACAGCCGGTTATCGGTTTGTGGGAGTTAATGATCCGCTGCGGGCGATCGCCATTCTTTTAGCCCGTAAACCGAATTTAATTTTCCTCGATTTGGTGATGCCCAATGCTAACGGCTACGAAATTTGTGGACAGTTGCGTAAATTATCCATTTTCAAAAGTACTCCCATTGTCATCCTTACCGGCAATGACGGCATTGTTGATCGGGTGCGGGCCAAAATGGTCGGCTCCACCGATTTTTTGAGTAAGCCCGTCAACCCCGACATGGTTCTGCAAACTATCAAAAAACACCTCCAAGAGCAGGCATCGGTGCCAGCGGAATAACTTGACCGGAGGCAGCTCTGAAAAATTGCGGAGTCTGTCTTAATTCTGAGCCAATACTTTTGTGGTTTGGTTTAGGATTTATAACTGTTTACTATTTATTGTTCACTTTTCGATTAATCAAGCACCGAGGCAACATTATGGGCAGCGCACTTATTATTGACGATTCCTCCACAGAACGTTCAATTATCAGTGATTTTTGTCAGAAGTTAGGCATTAACGTCACCACCGCCATCAGTGGCGAAGAAGCCTTGGAAAAATTGTCCCAGGCAGTGCCCGACGTCATTATTTTGGATATTGTGCTGCCGGGGCGCAGTGGTTTTGAAATTTGTCGAGAATTGAAAGACAAAGACCAAACTAAAAGTATTCCAGTCATCCTCTGTTCCACTAAGGCCACGGATATGGATAAATTTTGGGGTAAACGCCAAGGGGCGGATGCCTATATTACTAAACCCATTGATCAGGAGGAGTTCAACACAGTAATCAAACAATTTATCTAAACTTTCCCACGCGATGCTTTCCCGTTAATTTTCTCCGGCTAACCAATTAATTTTCTCAGCCGATGGGCAAATTATCTATTACTAAAGCTTGTTGATTTTTCCGGTCCCCCTGGGGCAATTTCTAGGAGCAACTGTTTTGCCAGCCAACACCTTTTCCTCCAACGCCATGCTGGGTGACATCCAAGTCCCCCGCCAGCAGTTTTTACAATTTGTACTTGAACCAGACACCAACTTGATTTTGCCTCTGTTCCAGTTAACGGAGATTCTGACGGTGCCCCTGGGGCAGATTACCCCCATCCCCCACATGCCTCCTTGGACTATGGGGGTCCATAATTGGCGGGGAGAAGTGCTCTGGGTGATTGATTTTGGCGCCTTTTTGGGGCTAACTCCTTGGCACCTCCAATCCGGTTCCCGCACCAACTATCGGGTTATTATTTTAAATGGAGGTGTACCCTTCGACCTTGATCCCAGCGGAGGCAGGCGATCGCCAGGTCAACGCAGTCAGATGTTGGGACTGGTGGTCACAGAGGTGAAGGACATTACCTGGTGTGAAACGGATCAAATCCAATCTCCCCCCGCCGCCAGCATTAGTTCTGACCTTGCACCCTATGTGCGGGGATTTTGGGTCAGCCCCCCAGGGGTGATGTATGTGGTATTGGATGCCCAGGCCATAGTAGGCCGCCTCATGGCCACCACCCAGATTGCTCCTAATTAACTTTTATTGATTTTTATTGAATTTTTTAAACGAGTCAATCGATCAATTTGCTAACTATTGGCTAAATTTTCTACACTTTTGACTGGAATTTTAGCTCAATCAGCAAGCTAACTAGGAATGAGACAATTACAGTTTTGTTTTTAGTGCTTGTATCTCTCTTCTTAGACTTTAAGGTGGCTCCTTCAGCCCAAGCTTAATTGCTTTGCTGGAGGTACTGATGTCGCCCCTTTTCTGCCCATTTTACCTAACTGGTAAATTCTAACCATGACCCAAACTCCTTCCTCCGATCGCCGCCCTGATGCTGTCCAACCCTTAGGCAGTGGTGAGCCCCTTGATGATGTCCTCTTTGCTGAGTTGACGGAAACCTCCGAAGCCCAGGATGAATTGCCAGTAAATAGCGGTGCTTTTACCGCCGTGGATGGAGAGGACGAAAAGAAGGCGGGGGATGCCCTGGATTGGTTCGTGGATGGCAAGGAAAATGGCATTAATGGTGATGATGCAGGCAATGGAACTGAGGCAGAGACGTTGGTTTCCCTAGAAAAGTTAGCTGAGGAACCGGGGGTAGATGGGGCCCAGTTCATGGCCCAGGCCTTGGTGGAAGAAAGCGCCGCTCTAGAAGGTGTTGCCACTAGCTCCAACCCAGTCATTGACACCGACGCCCTGGCGGCCCTGACCCAATCGGCAGCGGAGTTGACTCCACCATCGCCGATCAGTTTGCCCAAAGTGGAGTTACCCCCCATGCAACCGTTGGCTCCCCTCATGGCGATCGCCGACCCAGATAGTTTGAGCCCGACGTCTACCCCAACCCAGCCATCTGCCCAAGGTGGGGGACTTTCCCTCCGCAATAAGGCGGTGTTGATAGCTCTGTTAATTGGCCTGGTCCCTGCTGGGGTGATTGGGGGGCTAAATCTCAGCAGCGTGGACCGGCTCCAGGTTCCTCCCATGGAAGAACAGGTGAAGGAATCCACTACTAAACAAATCCGCGACCAGATTTTGATCGGGCTACTGGTGACTGCTGTGGGGGCAGCCTTCGTGGCCTATTGGATGGTG
>NZ_JADEWJ010000435.1:0-1557 GCF_015207725.1 Synechocystis sp. LEGE 06083 | reverse complement strand
GTACAGGATTAGGTCTTTCTCTAGTGAAAAAAATTGTTGAACTCCATGGAGGTTTGGTAGGTGTCACCAGTGAATTAAACCGGGGTAGTCAATTTTTTGTCGTTATTCCTTGTATTCTTCAAGATGGCGTTGACCAGCCTCCCCAGGGCGAATTATTTAAGGTTTCTAGCATTAATAATCCGACTCCAACAACCATCACTTTAATTAGTGAAAATTCCGCCTATGCCACTACCCTGAGTAGTTATTTCCGAGCTAGGGGTTACCAACTGCAATGGTTAAATGCTTCTTTTCCGACTAGGGCTCAATTATCCGCCTTAAAACAATTGGATAATCATTCTTACCACTGGTTGGTGATGGATTTACCCCAGGTTACCAACTCCACCAAGCAGATGCTAGATGAGATCAGAGATTTCCTGGGTGCTGATTCTGTGACCATTGTTGCCCTAATCGATGCCATGGATTATGCGGACGGTGACACCGTGCAGATAGAGATCGCAGCCGATCAGTTTTTGGTTAGGCCAGTGCGCTTCCATCGGCTGATGGAGATTTTTCTACAGCATTCCCAGGCGATCGTCTACCAGTGAAAGACCCAGAACGACTTAAATTTGTTTAACTTATTTTGATCGGGCTGAGGGCACAACTAATCCGGCCTTGGCCTAAGGTAACGGGCAAGATTAGGATCAAAGGCTTAGCTATGGCAACTTTGTTTTTTAGCTCAAACTTTATTCTCTTGACAATGAAAATTATTAACACCGCCCAAGCCCCGGCCCCCGTTGGCCCCTATAACCAGGCGATCGCCGCCAATGGTTTTCTCTTTACCGCCGGACAAATTGCCCTGGATCCCCAAACCATGACCATTGTGGGAGAAGGGAACGTGGAAGCCCAAGCGAAACAGGTATTGGCTAATTTAGGGGCAGTGTTACAGGAAGCAGGCTGTGATTGGAAAAATGTGGTTAAAACGACGGTTTTTTTGCAAGATATGAATGATTTTGCCGCTGTTAACGCCATCTATGCCCAATATTTCGACGAGGCGATCGCCCCGGCCCGCAGTTGTGTGGAAGTGGCCCGCCTGCCCAAGGATGTGTTGGTGGAAATTGATTGTGTCGCTGTGTTACCAAGCTAGGGGAATGTCAGCCATCGATCCAGACTCCATGCTCTAATGGAACTATTGACCAAACAAATTTGTTCGCAATGTCAGGCCGCCCCAAGGGGGCGTACCACAATGCCAACGGCGGCCCCAATGTTCCAGGAGTAGCAATTATGGCTGGATCTCTTTTTACCGATGCCAGTAAACGCCTCGAAAAAGCCCTTAAATATGTGGCCATTTCCGACGATGCCGGAGAAAGGCTGAAATATCCCAAAACTAGCCTCAGTGTTTCCATTCCAGTGCGGATGGACGATGGCTCCCTGAAAATATTTCCCGGTTACAGAGTGCGCTACGACGACACCAGAGGACCGGGGAAAGGGGGGGTGCGCTACCATCCCAACGTCACCATGGACGAAGTACAGTCCCTTGCTTTTTGGATGACCTTTAAGTGTGCCCTGTTAAATTTACCC
>NZ_JADEWJ010000004.1:0-36924 GCF_015207725.1 Synechocystis sp. LEGE 06083 | reverse complement strand
GCGCATAAGCACCCGCCGGAAATGAAGAAGTTCACCGGCCTGTCGCACATGCCGATGTTCACCCCCGCCGTTGGCCGGTATGCGCAGGGCATGATCGTGGAAGTGCCCCTGCCGCTCTGGGCGCTGCCGGGCAAGCCGAAGCGCAAGGAACTGCACAAGGCGCTGACAGCCGCCTATGCGGGCGAGGCTTTCGTGAAGGTTATTCCGCTCACGGAAGGGGACGCGATCAAGTCTCTGGACGCCGAAGGCTGCAACGACACCAACCGGCTTGAGATCTATGTGTTTGGCAATGACGAGCAGGCGCGGCTTGTGGCGCGCCTCGACAATCTCGGCAAGGGCGCCTCGGGCGCAGCAGTGCAGAATATCAATATTGCGCTGGGGCTGGACGAGAGCGCGGGGCTGTCTGCCTGACGCCTCAGAGCGGCGGCAGCTTGATGTCTTCCAGGCGCACCTTGACATAGGTGCCCGGCGCGGCGCCGAGGCCCATGTCCTTGGGCTCGACCGCTTTCACCTTGCGGCCGGATTTCGGTTTCAGCCAGGCCCACCAGGTCGGCCACCAGCTGCCCGGTGTTTCGGTGGCGGTTTCCAGCCATGCATTGGCAGAGCCGGCCTCCAGGCTGTTGTTGGTCCAGTGCTGGTATTTCCTGGCGTCGGGATGGTTCACAACACCGGCGATATGTCCGGACCCTGACAGAACGAATGTGGCGTTGTCTCCATAACGTTTTGCAGAGCGGAAGACGCTTTCAAAAGGAACGATGTGATCGTCCTTGGAAGCTTGCAGCAAGACGGGGATCTCGATGTTGCGCATGTCGATTTTCTCTCCGAGCACGGTGTATTCGCCCTTGGCGAGACGGTTCTCGGCGTAGCATTCGGAGAGATAGCGTTTGTGGACGGGGCCGGGGATGTTGGTCTGGTCGGCGTTCCAGTAGAGCAGGTCGAACGGGCGGGGCTCCTTGCCCAGCATGTACTGGTCGATGACATAGCGCCAGACGAGATCAATTGGCCGGAGCCAGTTGAAGGTCTCGTACATTTCCTTGCCCGGCATGATGCCGCCATGATTGTCGATGATGCCGTAGACATAGTCCCGGCCCGGGCCATCGGTGAAGACTTTCAGGTCTCCGGCGAGTTCGAAATCTGACTGGGAGGCAAAGAAGGTGGCCGAGTCGATCTTCTTGTAACCGGTGGCGGCCATATGGCCGAGGGCGGAGGTAAGCAACGTGCCGCCGATGCAATAGCCGACCGCGTTGAGGCTCTTGGCGCCAGATGCCTGCAGGGCCGCTTCAACAGCGGCATAGATGCCGTTCTTAACGTAATCGTCCCAGGTGTAGTCTTTGGTAACACCATCTGCCGAGCGCCACGAAACAACGAATACTGTCAGTCCACGGTCCACCAGCCAGCGGATCATCGAGTTCTTTTCCTGCAGGTCCAGGATGTAGAACTTGTTGATCCAGGGCGGGAAGATCAGCAGCGGCTTGGAATGGACTGTTTCCTGCGACGGAGCATACTGGATGAGCTCCAGGAGGTCGTTACGGAACACGACCTGGCCCGGCGCGGTGGCGATGTTTTCACCCAGTTTGAACGGGGTCTCATCGGTCTGGGTGATATGCAGCTTGCCGCCGCCCTTGCGGACATCCTCGCGGGCCATGCGAATGCCGGCCAGGACGCTTTCCCCGCCGCTCTCGATAAAGGCTTTCAGGGCGGCCGGGTTGGTGCCGAGGAAGTTTGTCGGGGCGAGGCTCTCGGTCAGCAGTTGCATGAAGAACTTGGCGCGCAGGTGGATTGGCTCTTCGAGGTCGGGCGCGCGGTCGGCCAGGCTCATCATCCAGCGGGAATTGAGATCATAGGCCTTGCGGATGAACTTGAAGGCGGGATTTGCCTGCCATTCGGGATCGGAGAAGCGCTTGTCTTTATCCGGTTTGGGCTCGGCGGTGAGGTTTTCGGTGACCATCTCCTGCCACAGGCCCATCCAGCCCTGCATCAGGTCCATATTGGCCTGCATCAGCGCCATGGGATTGCGGGCAAGGCTCATGCCGACCTGGCTGAAGGCATCGCCGGCGCCCATTGGATCTCCCTTGCTGACCGTGCCGAGGGGGCCTGAGCCGGTCAGCACTTCAGAGAGCAGGGCTTGAGATTCCGTATTTGCCAGCGCAAGCGTGGTCATCAGCACTTGCAGACGTGCAGGGTCCTGCGCCATCAGCAAAGATGCGATGGAGGGTGTCTCAGACGCTGGTGTTTTGTTACCGCCCATGTGTCGTAGTTTCGCCCGCTTCTTTGGGCTTATATATCCTTTAGAATGTTTGTCATTTAATGAGCTTAACCATGAAAAACACGGCGATTCCCCTCCTGATTGTGCCTTTGCTGCTTATTGCGGGATGTTCATCTTCATTTTTGAAGGTGCGGGACGCCGTGAACAGCGCACCGGCATGGTATGGTGAGCGGCGTGCTGAGATCCGGGGTGAAGGCTATCCTGACCTTTCCGCGCTGCCTGAGGTGGACCCCGCGAACGTGCCTGGAGCTGCCCTGAAGGGGCGCGCGGATATGGGCGAGGCGCTTACGGCCGCCTTTGCCGACCCCCGAGCTAGCGTGGCGGTGGGCGGAGCCGAGGAGATCCGCGCCATCGCCGACAGCATGATTGGGGGTTTTGGCGACATTCCGCCGGAATCCGATTTCCTCACCGAAGCCGAAATCGCTGCCATCCGCAGCCAGTTCAATGTTCCCCGCGTCACACAAGACGACTATTGAGACCTCTGAAAATGAACACCGACTTTCACAAGATCCGGCGCCTTCCGCCTTATGTGTTTGAACAGGTGAACCGCACGAAAGCGGCCCTGCGGGCCAAGGGCGCCGATATCATCGACCTTGGCATGGGCAACCCGGACCTGCCGACGCCCAAGCATATCGTCGACAAGCTGGTCGAGACTGCCCGCAAGCCCGACGTGAACGGCTATTCCGCCTCGCGCGGCATTCCCGGCCTGCGCCGGGCGCTGACCGATTATTACAAGCGCCGCTTTGACGTGGTGCTGGACAAGGACCGGGAGGTGATCGTCACGCTCGGTTCCAAGGAAGGGTTTGCCAACCTGGCGCAGGCGATTTCTGCGCCGGGCGATGTGATCCTGGCGCCGGACCCATCTTACCCGCTGCACCATTTCGGCTTCATCATTGCCGGCGCCTCGATCCGCAGCGTGCCGGCGCACACGCCTGAGCAGTATCTCTCCAGCCTTGGCCGGGCGGTGAAGTATTCCACGCCACCGCCAACCGCGATGGTGCTGTGCTTCCCGTCGAACCCGACGGCGGCGGTCTGCGATCTCGACTTCTACAAGGAGGCCGTGAAATTCGCGAAGAAGCATGACCTCTGGGTGCTGTCTGACCTTGCCTATAACGAGATTTACTTCGACGAGCCGACGCCCTCGATCCTGCAGGTGGATGGGGCGAAGGACATTGCGGTGGAGTTCACCACGATGTCGAAGACCTATTCCATGGCCGGTTGGCGGATGGGCTTTGTGGCGGGTAATGAGAAGCTGGTCGGCGCGCTGGCGCGGGTGAAGTCTTACCTTGATTACGGCGCCTACACGCCGATCCAGGTGGCGGCTGTGGCGGCGCTCGACGGCCCGCAGCAATGCGTGGACGAGACGCGCGCGATCTATAAAGGCCGCCGCGATGTGCTGGTGGACAGCTTTACGCGCGCAGGCTGGCCGGTGCCGAGCCCGAAGGCCTCGATGTTTGCCTGGGCGCCGATCCCGGAAAAGCTGCGCCATCTGGGCAGCCTCGAATTCTCGCTGCAGCTCATCAACGAAGCGCATGTGGCTGTCGCGCCGGGCGCAGGCTTTGGCGAGCATGGGGATGATTATGTCCGCATCGCGCTGGTCGAGAACGAGCAGCGGATTCGTCAGGCTGGCCGTAATATCCGGAAGTTCCTGGCTGCGCGCGGCGTGAAGGAGATCAAGCCAGCGGTGGCGGCTGCGGAGTAGGGGGCATTTAGAAGTGGTGCAGGCGTCCGGTTGGCCGGACGCCTGCACCCAATGCCCTTAGAAGGTTGGGGTGAAAACGGTCATGCGAATTCAATTTATCGCTCTGGCTTTGTTGTGTTCCGCCCATCTTCCGGCCTTCCCGCAGAGCGATGCATTCCAAAGTCCCGACCATGTGGGCGATTCCTACGAAATTCGCTTGGAATCCGAGTCGCATAGTACCGGAGACAACGGGTCGGGAAGCTCGAGCTCGAGGAGCACACTTATCGAGCGCGTCTTGCAGGTTCAAGCTGACGGAGTTGAACTTGAGTTTGACCTTCCGTCTGATACGCCTCCCGAGCAGCGCATGCGAGAATGGCAGTTTCCGGCCCGGGTCTTCAAGTCTAGCGAAGGCACGCTGGATTTGCTGAATGTTACGGAGCTTGAATCGAGGTTGGACATCTGGCTCGAACGTGGCGGGGTAGACCGGGTCCATTGCGGCAAGTGGTTGTTTACCTGGACCGCATTGCAGATCAATTGCGATCCATACTCCGTCCTTGAAACGCTTAAGATGTACGATCTCCGGCTAGGTGAGATTCATCCGGGCAGGGTCTTGAATGACGCTTTGGCGAAAGCGCCAGCTCCGTTGAAGATCGAAGTCGGCTCTGAGGCGAACACTTACGTTGCTGATTTTGAGTTGGACCCCGATCTGTTGCGTCGCAGACTTGCGGAAACAGATGTCGCTGTCTCTGAAATTATGGGTCCGAGACCACTTTCACTGGCTGAAGCAATTGAGGCCCGGTCTTCAGAAACCATTTCCGGCGCGCTCCGGATGAGCCTTGAAATTGATCCAGAAGGCCGTGTGATCCGGCGCACGCGGCTAAGCAACACAGAAATCAAGCAAATGGATGGATCGGTCCACCGCACTACAGTGACAGAGACGGTCTATCGCCAAGCAAATGTCGAGCAATCGTCTGAATAGGGCGGTGAGCAACGGCGGCCGGTCCATTGCGGCCGTTGGCCTTGATGCACCCTACATTGACCCGATAAGTCCTCGCTTTGCGCCTTTAAGGACAGAGCGTGGTGATTGGCCGTCAGAGGATTGCGCAATGTCAGACGAGAAGCTGGGTAGCCGGGAATGTTACATCTGCAAGTCCTACATACCGCCGCTGATATCGATCTGCTGGAAGTGCGGGTATTCGCAACTGCCCAATCCGCATGGCGGTGACGCGGATAAGGGGATCAAAGACGGGGCCCCGCCGAAACGGACGCCGGACCTGAAAAAAGGTCTCGATCTGGGCAAGGCGGACTTCAAGGCCGGGATCAAGAAGAAATAGGCATTACACGGAGCGGTTCCGATGGACGCCCCGAGGGGCGCCCGGATTAGTTGCGGGCAAACCGCATGCTGGCGGAGAAGGTTGCCGCTTCTTCTGCGGTAAGCGTGCCATCGCCGTCGGCGTCTGCCGTTTCAAATCGCGCTGTGAGGGCAGAGGCGAGATCGTCGCGGGAAATGGTGCCGTCCGCGCCGGCTGTTTCGTTGAAGAATTCTTCGGCGCTGATGGGCGTACCGTCAGCCGGTTCAGCATATTCGGCTGCGCCCTGTTTCTCTGCCGTGCTGCCGTCATCATTGGCGCTTTGGGTATTGTCGGCCTGGGCGAGGGCCGGGGCATCGTTAGTACCATCTCCGGTCATGGCCACCAATTTACCGGCGGCCTGTTCCTGTTGAATAACCTGGATTTTGTCTTCCGGAGTGGCTTCAGCAATGAAGTCATCAACCCCCGCTTCTTTAGCAATTACCGCAGCAGTAATGCGATTATCCCCCGTGAGCATCACGGTGCGGACTCCCATGCGCCGCAGTTGATTAAATCGTTCTTGAATGCCTGGTTTGATAATGTCCTTGAGGTAAATTACGCCGTAAATATCATCATTGCGACAGACCGCCAACGGAGTGCCCCCTAGGTGGGAAATCCGGCGGTAGGCTTCATCAAGATCCGTGGGGGACTGGCCTCCCCTTGACCGGACAAAACCTCGAATTGCATCCACCGCCCCTTTCCGTATCTCACTACCATCGGGTAAATTGGTACCGCTCATGCGAGTCCGGGCAGAAAATTCCACCCCCTCCGCCTCCTGGGGATCAAAGTCCAAATTGGCTCCCATTTTCTCCGCCAGGCGCACAATAGATTTTCCTTCCGGGGTGGTGTCAAAAATACTCGCCCCCAAGGCGATCGCCGCCACTTCTTCCACAGAATGACCATTCACCGGCAAAAAAGCTTCCGCTAAACGGTTTCCCAGGGTGATAGTGCCCGTTTTATCTAGCACCAAGGTGTTGATGTCGCCGCAGGCTTCCACGGCCCGCCCGGAAGTGGCCACCACATTAAACTGGGCTACCCGGTCCATGCCAGCAATGCCAATGGCACTCAGTAAACCGCCAATGGTGGTGGGAATCAACGCCACCAAGAGGGCAATAAGTAGGGTAATGCTCACCGGGCTATCGATGTAATCAGCCGGGGGAGGCAGAGTTGCCACCACAATTAAGAACACCAAGGTCAACACCGCCAACAATACCGTTAGGGCAATTTCATTGGGGGTTTTACTGCGTTCTGCCCCTTCCACCAGGGCAATCATGCGGTCAATAAAGCCCTTACCGGGATCCGCGGTCACCCGGATGATCAGTTCATCGGAAATGATGCGGGTGCCCCCTGTCACGGAACTGGCCACATCGGAATCTGGTTCCTTGAGCACTGGGGCCGATTCCCCCGTAATGGCGGATTCGTCCACCGAGGCCACCCCCTCCAACACTTCCCCATCGGCCGGGATAATATCGCCAGCGGTCACTTTAAGGCGATCGCCTCTCCTTAGATGGGTGGAGCTGACCATTTCTAGGGAACCATCAGCTAAAATTCGCTGGGCATAGGTCTTAGTATGGGTTGACCGCAGGGCATCGGCCTGTGCCTTTCCCCTACCCTCAGCCACCGCTTCGGCAAAGTTGGCAAACAAGACTGTAAATAACAAAATAACCGTCACCAAACCGTTAAACATCGCTGAGGTGCCAGTCACCCCAAATAGGTTGGGATTGAGGGTCAACACCCCGGTGATCAAGGTGCCTACCCAAACCATAAACATGACCGGATTTTTGATCATGATTTTGGGATTGAGCTTTACCCAGGCTTCCTTAAAAGCCTGTTGATAGAGATCGGAAAGATTGGCTTTTGGGGTATGTCGCCGCTGTTGTCGTGGCCCCCCCGGTTGTCGCACAGTGGAAGTAGAATCCATAAACTTAGGTAAAAATCGGATTTAAGATTAGGGAAAAGATAGAAACCAAGCGTCGGCTAACATTGCTCGGAGCTAAACCAAATTGAAAGCTTCCGCCACTGGACCGAGCACCAAAATGGGTAAAAAAGTCAGGGCACCGAGGATGATGATGGCTCCTGCGGTAATCCCAGTGAATAGGGTTGTATCGGTGTGGAAAGTGCCGCTGGTTTCCGGAACGGGTTGTTTGCGGGCCATGCCATCGGCCAAGAAAATTAGGGCAACAATTGGTACATAGCGTCCGGCAATTAACGAGAAACTGGCGCTTAAATTCCACCAAAGAGTGTTATCCGCCAAGCCTTCAAAGCCAGAACCATTGTTGGCGGCAGCGGAAGCATATTCGTAGGCCACCTGGGAAATGCCATGGAAACCCGGATTGCTAATGCCCGCTAGGGTGTCAGGAAAGGCGAGGGTAATGGCCGTCGGAATTAAAATGGCAATGGGGTGGATTAGAAGAATTAAGCTAGCGAGGACAATTTCTCGCTTCTCGATTTTGCGCCCCAAAAATTCCGGTGTCCGCCCCACCATCAACCCAGTGAGAAAAACCGTCAGGATGAGAAACACAAATAAATAGGCCGTGCCGGTGCCCTGGCCTCCCCAAATAATTTGTAGGAACATATCCGATAGGGTGACAAAACCACCGGGGGGCATAAGAGAATCGTGCATGCCGTTGACCGCCCCACACATGGTTCCCGTGGTGGACACAGCCCACAGGGCCGTCAATACCCAACCTAAGCGCACTTCTTTGCCCTCTAAATTGGGTTGGGTTTCCCCGAAGATTTGATTGACCAGGGGATTACCATGAAACTCCCCTACGGCGGCGACGGTAATCAGGATTACATAGAGAATAAACACCATCCAAAAAATTAACCATCCCTGTTTGGGGTTACCCGCTATGGTGCCGTAGGTGATGATTAAACCCGCCGGGATCACCATCATGATCACCGTTTCCAGTAGGTTGGCAAAATTATTGGGATTTTCGAAGGGATGGGCAGAGTTAACACCGAAAAAACCGCCGCCATTTTCCCCTAGTTCTTTGATGATTTCAAAATGGGCCACGGGACCCCGGGCGATCCATTGAGTTGCTCCCTCTAGGGTAGTCACCTGGGCTGGTCCAGCAAGGGTTTCCGGCACCCCAGCCAGGAGGAGGAGTATTGCCCCCACGAGGGAAATTGGCAATAAAATTCTGGTAATTGATAGCACTAAATCCTGATAAAAATTACCGATCGCCTGGCCGCTTAAGCCCCGAATAAAGGCGATCGCCACGGCAATACCGGTGGCCGCGGAGGTAAACATCAAAAAGCCCAGGGCACCAGCCTGACTAAAGTAGGTATAGGTAGTTTCTCCGGAATAATGTTGTTGATTGGTGTTGGTCACGAAGGAAATCGCAGTGTGTAGGGCCAAATCCCAAGAGGGGGCAGCTAAAGCCGTGAGATTGAGGGGCAAACTGCCCTGCAGCATCAAGATTAGGAAGACAAAAACGCCCATAACCAGATTACTGATCAGCACAGCGCTAATATACTGGGCTACCCCCATGGGGCGATTTTCCGTAATGCCAGAGCCAGCAAAAATTAAGGACTCCACAGGCCGGGTAATTTTATCGAGCCAAGTGGACTGACCAAGAAAAACCCGCGCCATATAACGCCCAAGCAAGGGGGCCGTGGCCACAAGGATGGCTAAAATCAGTGCAATTTGTACAAAACCTTGCCACATAAAACTTTGTCATCTCCAAGTAATATTAGGGCAGGACAAGTGGGGTCACTCACTACTCTAAAAAAGTTAAATTCCGCCGCTAATTTATCCATGTCATCAGCTTGCCTTGATCAACGAATTTCTACAAGGTATAGAAGAGAATTTAAAAGATGTTTATAGATTATACTTAAACAATTTCATTGCCCATATTAAAATTGCTTAGCTTTGATCTATACCAAATGATATAGAAGTAATTAAACAAGTAAATTCATTTTTTTGTTTTAGTATGGATGGGAAGTCCCCTGTAATTTTGCTCCTTCAAAGCCATTTCTGTTCAATGATTGTCTGACCAAACAATGCGTATTTGGACCCGTACCCACTGGTTGCTAGCAATTCTTTTTTTAATTGTGATTAGCCTGGAATACAGCACTCCCCCTCCCTATGTGCTCGGCTACCTTTACATTGGGGCAGTGTTATTGGCCAGTGTGCGGCTGGGGCGTCGGGCAACCCTCTGGGTAACAGGCATTGCGGTGGGTCTAACCCTACTAAATTTGTGGATTCCGGGCATTGAACCAATCACCCCCATTACCTTGGCCAATCGGATTATCACCGTACTGGCACTGCTGGTCACCGCTTGGCTGAGCGATCGCCTGCAACAATACGAAGCGGCCATGCTAAAACAACAGGTACAACTAGCAACCCAAATTCAACTGGCCAAGGTGCGGGAGGATTTTGTCTCAACCCTAACCCATGACTTGAAAACTCCTCTTTTGGGAGCAATTGAAACCCTCAATGCTTTCCAAGCAGGACAGTTTGGGGCCGTTACCCATGGCCAACAACGGGCGATCGCCATTATGATGCGTAGCCACCGCATGACCTTGCAACTGGTTGAAACCCTAATGGATGTTTATCACAATGACACAGAGGGTTTATACCTACACCAGGAACCGGTCAATCTGACTAGTCTGGCCGAAGAAGTAATTCTGCAACTCACCCCCCTGGCCACGTCCCGTCAAATCCATTTATGTCTGCGCCAAGGTAACTCCGACTTTCGCCAGACCTACTGGGTACAAGCCGATGCCCTACAACTACAACGGGTTTTTAATAACCTCATTACCAATGCCATTAACCATTCCCCCCGTGGTTGTAAGGTGGAAATTTCCTTGATTTCGAGAAATAATTATTTCCAGGTGCAAATTGTCGATGAAGGACGGGGCATTCCTGATTATGATCTGCCCAATCTCTTCGAGCGATTTTATCAAGGCCATGGCGATCGCCAAGCGAAGGGAGCCGGACTAGGTTTATATCTCAGCCGCCAAATTATTGAAGCCCACGGCGGTAAAATCTGGGCGGAACCCCACTCTCCCCAAGGAGCCATTTTTGCTTTTTCTCTGCCCATAGAATCCTAGGGCTTAACCGGCTCTTTGGTTTATTACTATTCATTTTCAAGCCTGTTTTAAACGAAAATGATATGGTTCAGAAAGCAAAATTTTTCGATAGCAAGGATTTAAGCAGCTAGTTGTAGCCCTAATTTAGACTAATTAGTTAAGTCCCCTTTGTTAATCAACACCATCTATGTCAATTGCCCCCACTCCAATTCGGATTCTCCTGGTGGAGGATGATGAACTTTTCCGCCTGGGGTTAGTGACCCGCCTCAGCCAAGAACCGGGGTTAGATGTGGCCGGGGAAGCTGAAGATGGAGAAACGGCGATCGCCTACGTCAATCAACAGCTTTTTGATGTGGTGATTTTAGATGTGGGATTACCCGGTATCGGTGGCATTGAAACCTGCCATCAAATCAAAAAAATTCATCCACAATTACCAGTTCTTATTCTCACTTCCCATTCCCAACCTGCCCTCATTAACCGCCTGATTGAAGCCCATGCCCAGGGTTATTGCGTCAAAGGGGTAGCAGCAGAAACATTGGTGCTTGCCATCCGCTCAGTGGTGGCCGGTGCATTCTGGTGGGATGCCATCGCCTCTCAGGAAATTCAGACAGCGTTTCAACACAGCCCATCGTCTCCAACAGTGCCGGCATTGGCCATGGCGGACAATCCCCTCACTAAGCGGGAACTGGAAATTTTAGCCTTGGTGGCTAGGGGCAAAAGCAACCAGGAAATTGCCGACGAACTTTACATTGCACCAGGTACAGTGCGGGTCCACGTACATACCATTTTGCGTAAGTTGGAGGTGCGGGATCGGACCCAAGCTGCCATTTTAGCCATTGAAAAAAGGTTAGTTTCCCTTTGAGTCCGATGATTACCCCCAGTCAACTAAGCCAAGTAGCAAGGGAAATAGGTTTAACAGAAAGTGCCTTAAGAAAATAGGTAAAATAGTCAACATTGACAGGTAAGAAGCAGGTAAAGGTCAATTAGCATCAACGGAAAGATAAAAACTAAATAGCTTGCGCCATGACCTGAAAAGGGTACAAATGGAGCGAAATTTTTTAAAATAGGCAGCGAACTTGCTTGCCGAGAAAAGTCCAGAATCAATGAGCTAATTCATGCGGGGAAGATAAATTTACCGATAAGGCTAATGTGCCGGATATTAAAGTAATCAAGAACCGATTACTACGCCTGGCGTAAACGATCAATATCTTCTCGAAATAAGGCGAACAAACTCTTGTATAGGGCTTCTTGTTCACACGAGCTAATCACCCCTTTCGATTCATCACATCCCATGTTCAAACGTTAAAGGAGAAGGTTTTGAAATAACGTAACCCTGGGCATAATCGAAACCGATCGCCTCCACAGCCCTCAATATGGCAGCATTTTCAACAAATTCAGCAATTGTTTGTAAATCCATCACATGACCAATACGATTAAAGCTTTCCACTATCTCTCGGTCAACTTTGCTTTGAATAATATTTTTAACAAAACTGCCATCAATTTTTAAATAATCAACGGGAAAATATTTAATATATTCAAAAGAATTCATTCCGTGACCAAAATCATCAATGGCAAAATAACAACCAAATTGTTTGATTTCATTAATAAATTTTACGGCTTGATCAAAATGGCTGATCGCCGTCTCTTCTGTAATTTCAAAACAAATTGTTCCTAAGGGAAATGAAACTTTTGCCAATTGCATTTTCAAAAAGTCGAGAAAATAATCATGGTTAATACTAGCGGCGGAAAGATTGAGAGCATATAAATAATTTTGAGAGACATTCATTTGTTCAGAATGTTGTTGATAATAATGATCATAACGACTGAAAAATTGACTGACAACCCACCGATCAATTGTCGGCATTAATTGGTAACGTTCAGCTGAAGGAAGAAACACGCCAGGAACAATAATTCTTTTTTCATCCAATAACCGCAATAAAACTTCATAATATATCAGCTTAGATTTTTTATTGATAGGTACTACAGTCTGACAATAGAGATCAAAACTATTCGCTTCTAGGGCATCACGAATTTCACCAACCCACTGTCTTTCTCGTCTTTGTTGCCGTAAATCATTATCATCATCACGATAAACCTGTATACAGTTTCTTCCCTTATTTTTTGCAGCATAACAGGCCGCATCTGCCATGCTCATAAGACGATTTTTGTCGTTTTCATGGGGGGGAATCGACACTAAGCCAATACTGATACTAATATGAAAAATTTTACCTTCCCATTGGAAGCATAATTTTTCAACCATATCCCTAGAAGTCTCAGCAATTTCTATTGCTTTTTCTAAGGGGCATTGGTATAGCAAAAAAGCAAACTCATCTCCCCCTAAACGGGCTAAGGTATCGACTTCTCGTACTCTTTGTTGTAATAGTCTAGCCACTTGACGTAGGAGTTTATCCCCAGCGATATGACCAGAGGTGTCATTGACAACCTTAAATTGGTCTAAATCCAGATAACATAAAACATGATTATGGCCCTCGTTATTTGCCGCGATGGTCTCATCTAGTTTCTGTTCAAAGCCTGAACGATTGATTAAACCCGTTAGAAAATCATGACTGGCTTGCCAGGTAAGTTGACGGGTGAGGTTATGGGCAATGGTCACATCCCGAAAAATAACCACACTCCCCACTACGTTTCCTTTACGGTCTTGAATTGGAGCAGCGGAGTCATCAATAGGAATTTCGGAGCCATCACGGCGAATTAAATTCGTATTTTTCGCCAAATTAATTGTCGTAATTTCTTCCAGGGCTTGAATAATGGGATTTTTAACCGGATTCCTGGTAAATTCGTTAATAATTTTAAAAATTTCAAATAAATGATTTCCTGAGGCCTCTTCATTCGTCCAACCGGTTAGTGATTCAGCGGTGGGATTAAGATAGGTAACAGCACATTCAGCATCAGTGGTAATTACCGCATCCCCAATGGATTTAAGCGTAACCTGAGCTAATTCCTTCTCAAAAAAAAGAGCCTCCTGAGTTTGTCTATGATCCTCTATTTCTTTAAGTAATTGCTTATTTTTTGCTCGAATTAGTTCTGTGCTTGTTGCCCAAAGTCGGCGCTGGAGTTGCCGCAGAGATATGTGAGTTGCAATTCGTGCGAATAATTCCTCCATTTGAAAGGGCTGGGTTATATAATCAGCCCCCCCTAACTCCAAACCTCGAACTTTATTAAAAGTACTAGTCAGTTCGCTTAAAAAAATGATAGGAATAGGAGCTATCTCTACATCTGCTTTTAATCGTCGACACAGCTCATAGGCATCATAACCACCGAGTTTAACGTAAAGCAAAATTAAATCTACTTTAATTGCTAACACATTTTTTAGGATAGCCGAATCAGATCGACAAACTTGAAACTCATAGCCTTTGTTTTCGAGTTTCTCCCTGAGCTTTTGCAGATTACCAGAATCACCAACAACTAAAATTTTACCTTTTGTTTTTAACATAGCAAATCACTAGCTCAGTGGCGAGGTTTTTTCAATATACCCATCTCTTGTCTGATGAATGTATATTGATGAAAATCACGTGTCTGGAACTGGGAATAAAAGTAAAGAATCTTGACTAACTAGGAGCAACGATTGGACTGATATCCTCTCTTAATCAGCCTCAGAATGACTTTGTGGTATCAAGATTTAAATCGCGCGGTCTTATTGATATATTCTTGAATAAAAATTTTATTTGTTCTTAAAAAAAACAATAAAATAGCTATTAATCATGGGCTTTAGGCTTTCAGAGGTTTATTCTCTGACCAGAATAAAGAAAGAGAACACAACAACCTCAAGTCGCTTATCAAAGGTGACGGGCTCAGAACTTTTCTTGATACAAAATCCTCGGTTTACAAACTGCCCTGCACAGTTTCAGCCTAACTGAATATTTGGAGTTTGTCCGTACGAATTAAGGCCTGTGAAAAATTCAAATTATTTTTGGGGAGTAGTGAGTTCAAATATATTATCAAAGCCAAGGCATTATGTTAAACTTTGTAAAAATCAAAGTGGCTATCACTAGCAACCGAACTAACTTGGTTGTAGTTAGGAGATTTTAAGATTTTTGCCTAATGAATACTTTGTTATCGTCTGTAGTCAAAAAATGCCTACTTGGGCCAATTCTGTATGAGCTACATGCAAGGGGTATCACAAGTTTTAATGCCAAAGGCAGTAAATTATATGACTGAAGTATTTCTCTGGGATTAGCCTTCATGAAAAAATGGATCTGGAATGCTCGGATTCCTCAACTTTGCGGCGGCACCGGCGCCGGTAACTGGGAGACCCGTTGGATCGAGGAGTCCGATCTGTACAAGCACATTGGCTTGGTCCCACATAATGTGCTCGTAGGCAACCTTGTCGTTTTCGATGCCAACGATCACAACAAACACGACTTCAACCCGTTTTCCGGTCGGCTCAACTCCAGGAAGCATCCAGTCAATCTTGTGCGTGTGCGTAAACGAGATAATCAGTTCATCAACCAACCGTTCTTCACTACAGGTTCGAGAGACTGTTTCAAACACAACGTCTGGAGGAAAAAACTGACCAATTAGGCGCTTTGCGTAAAAGGTTCGGACGCCGCTTGGACCTTGACCACCGACCATAGTTGGCACGTTCACCAAATGCGGTTGTGGAGCCATGGTCGCTAACGTTTGATCAAGGTCGCCCGCCAACTCTGCACTCATGTGGGCATTGAAGATTGCATCAAGTTTTGCCTCTAAGCTGGGATCAGTCATTGCATCTCCTTTTCGCGGTTTTGTTATGCATTATTTTGGACGGTGTACTTTAGTTGGACAAAGCCAAACTCGTAAGCCTTGGCTCCGACAAATGTTAGCAACACGTCTGATCCCGTCGGACCAAAGAGGGGAATTCCCTCGCCAAGAATCACCGGGATGACCGTAATTGTAAGCTCATGAACCAGCCTAGCGGCCAGAAATCGCTGAATGGTGTTGCCTCCATCCACATAAATGTGAGCAACACCTTCACCAGAGAGTCGTTCGCATAATTCCCGAGGGCTTTCTGACGATTGCTGGAGTGTCTTCGGCAGTTCATCCGAGAATGTGATCGGCTTGCTGCTCATAACCACGACGGGAACATCACCATAGGGCCAAAAACTAAACGATCGCACCTTTTCGTATGAGTTGCGTCCCATCACCAATACATCGACGGACCGCATCAACGCACCGTAGCCACAATCCTCGCCCTTTGGGACTTTGGCATTGGCGGCATCCAGCCAATCAATGTCACCGTTACTGCGCGCAATATAGCCGTCGAGGCTTGTTGCAATGAAAACAGAGACTTTTGGGATCATAGGTCGCCAGTGTGGTTTGAACAACTCTACCTATATATAAACAACACGAAATCGTTCACAAACCAAAAGCATTTCTGGAGTGGGTTCCTTCCCAATTTCAAGCAATACTCGCAAAAAGTACTGCCAATGCTCTTTCCGCCAAGACTCCAGGGAACGGTCATTCTCGCCTTCTTCATAGGCAAATCGTGCATCCACTCCACTAAATGGGCAGATCATAATTTCCGTCGTCTCAATAATGCAAGTGGGCTCACCGCTTCCATTTAACACGATTGTTTTTGCCCCTATTTTAGGCAGTTGAATTCCCTCTGCTTCCCATTCCCACAAAGCTGAACAAGTTGCAGTTTTAGTCCCCTCCAGAACTAAATTACTCAGTTCATCTGCCAAAGCAGGAGAGTCACCAAATTGGTGCGCCTCATAGCCCTCGTCACTCGATGCAGTATTCGAAAGTCCTGCCATATATGTCTGCCAATACCGCTCTAACTGCTCATTTCTCATCGGATTTTATTGAAGAGAGTAACCAATCTTGATGATTCAATTCAAAGGTTTGCTCAACACACCATTCACCTCTGAATTCTACTTCAAGGGAGTTCGATAACCTCATCCCTAGCCTTTTGAGAAGACGAATAGAAGATTCATTCCGGGAGTCGGTGATAGCAACAATTTTATTGATACTTCTAATTTTAAACAGCGAATGGATTAAGGCAGATACCGCTTCTCGAGCATATCCTTTACCCTGCTCCTGCTGATTCAAAGTAAAACCAACTTCCACATTTGTTGGATCTTTTGCGTAAATTTGCATGCCTATGTCGCCGATCAGTAAGTTAGATTGTTTATAGGCGATCGCCATTTGAAACCACTCACCAGGTATCCCGATTACTGCTGTCTGCATTTCCTTGATAAAAGATTTCCCTTCAGTTTCGGAGAGCATCGACCAACCTTGAAATTGCGCTACTTGAGGGTCTTGGCGGTAAGCTAGAAACCGCTCCAGATCTACATCAATAAACCGACGCAGAATCAGTCTTTCAGTTGATTGGGGTAGAAAGTTCGCGGGAAACAATAAAATTTCACTCCAGGATCATTGATTGACAGGACTTGGTCAAGGCCTGCGGGCCAATATTCCGTTCAGTCCCCAGCCGCCGCTAGTAACCTCTCAAACTTAACCAAGAAACCCCATGAGGTTGCTATGCAAGCGGATTATTAGGCATTTTTTCTTGTCATTTTTATATATCCAGGAATATTTTCAAAATCTCTGAACCACCTCTGAATATTCAGATATTCAGACAGATCGAAACCACCTTCATCGGCGACATGGGTGTATGCATACAGACTGATGTCGGCAATTGTTGCGCTAGCACCAAGAAAAAATTTATTCTCAACGAGATGTTTCTCCATTACTGAAAGCGCTTTATGGCCACCAATCTGTTTGGCATGATATTCTACTTCCCGCTCTTTCGGCAATCCTAAGTACTTGTTGATGTACCTTGCTGTCGCGATGTATGGCTCATGACTATACTGCTCAAAAAATTGCCATTGTAAGACTTTAGCTTTTTCATACCTATCTTGTGGTAAAAACTCAGTGTTCTCTGCTAAGTAGTTCAATATCGCATTGGATTCCCAGAGGCACCTACCATCACCCAAGTCGATGACTGGTATTCTTGCATTTGGATTCATTTTCCTGAATTCTTCGGTGTGAGTTTCACTGGCAAGGATATCAATATGATCCCATTCGTGATCAATACCAAGAAACTCCATTAACAATTTGATTTTGTAGCAATTGCCGGACAACATATCTCCAAAAACTGTATACATAGAGTTTTCTTCCTCCAAGCTTTATGCGCATTACTTAAGTTCAATATATAATCTTAATCTATCTTTATGCTGTACACCATTTTCGAAGATTGGCTCCGAATAATTTACTAGAAAATGATCTTTCACGACAGAATCCACCCTAAAGCCAATACGCTGATAATAGGTAAGCTGATAGCCGAATGTACCAGTGCCCAACTCTACGCGATACACGTTTTTTTTAGCTAATTCATTTAAGGTAAACTTCAGCAATCCTGATCCGATACCTTGTTGTTGAAAGCTTGGATAAACGGAGATATTGAATATTTCAACAATGCTATCGTGAATTGGCTTAGCAATACAAGCACCAACAATCCGCCCATTACGCTTGGCTACGTAACACCACGAATCGCTTAAATATGAGTGGATACTTTGTTCAGAAGGATCAGCCTCAAGCAAAAGCTGAATAGGGATTTCTGTAGGCTTTACTTCCGAATATTCCATTTTCACCTCGAAGCACATAACTAATCATCAGTGACGACAAAGTGTTTTGTTGAACCTTTGAGTTGAGCTTCGAGTACAAACATGGGAAGAAGATAAGTCTTATGAAGATAAACTACTACAGCTTTTGTTGCTATTCGAAATTCATCTCGGCACCCAATCCAAGATTCGAGTGGGAGCCTTCTTTTGACACTTAGGTAAGGGAGATAGTGTAATTCCATTACTGATTCAAGACATCACGCTTATGTTGGGGAGCGGCGGCGATCGCGGCAACCTGGGCCCTCAATTCTTCTGAGACCCCCAGTTCCTCCAGGGTGATCATTAAGTCTTCGGCTACGGCATCGAAGTGTTCACTGTTAAGACCATGGTTTTGCACCAGTGCTTGATGGGCTTCCCGCATGTAGCGCCCATCATATTTGTCTGTGCCGCCAAAGGCATAGGTCAAAAAATCCTTTTGGTGTGCCCTCTGCTTGGCCATATCCACATTGGCAAAAAAATGCTTGATTCGGTCATCCTGGAGCACCCGCTCATAAAATTTATCAACGGCTAGATCTACCGCCGCCGCACCGCCTAGTTGATCAAATAGGGTTGTCATGGGTTTTTCTTGAGAATAAATAATTATTGAAAGATTTCTGGTTTCTTGAAGAAGCCAGGGATAGGAATTAGAACCTATTGACCCTCTACAGCGGGGCTAATTGCTTCAGATGGGCCTAGTTGAGTAGGCTGATGGAAAACGGAGTATACCGCTCGCCCAGTAAACACCACTATGGCGATCGCCCCTAAGGTAAACACAATATCGCCTGGGATACGCAACCATACCGTCCACTGCATCCAGGGTGAACCAATTACCTCCGCACTGCGGGCATACCAGGTACCCTGGTTAATCGATTGCATAAGCTGGTAAAAGCCATTGGGAATCAAGCCCAAGACCATCATCATCCCTAGACCACCATTGAGGCTCCAAAAGGAGAACCGCAAAATTTTCTCATTCCAGGCCCGGTCCGGCACAATTTCCCGCAGAGAGAAAAGCATTAAGGCGATCGCCAAACAGCCATAGACTCCAAACAGGGCACTGTGGGCATGAATGGGGGTGGTGTTAAGTCCCTGGGAATAGTAGAGGACGATGGGCGGGTTAATCAAAAACCCAAAGACCCCTGCACCGACGAGGTTCCAGAAACAAGTAGCCAAAAAGAACCGCAGAGGCCAGCGGTAGAAACGCTCGGCTTGCTGAGACATACGCAGGGTCTTCACCACCTCAAAACCAATTAAGGTAAGGGGAACCACCTCTAAGGCAGAAGCCACTGCTCCCATGGCCGCAATAAATGACGGTGTGCCCGCAAAGTACAGGTGGTGTAGGGTGCCGATCACACCACTGCCTAAGTACAAAATTGTAGTCAGGTAAGTAGCGCGCAACGCTGAAGACTTTTTCAGAAATCCGAGTTCACTACAGAGGTAGGCAATGGTCACCGTGGCAAACACTTCAAAGAAGCCTTCTACCCACAGATGCACCACCCACCAACGCCAGTATTCCGCCATGCTGAGGGAAGTATGGTTGTTGTACATCAATCCTGAAGCATAGAAGAGGGGAATGGTAATGGCACTGTAGAAAAAGAAATGGTTTAGTCCGGTTTTATTGCCTTCGGCCTTGATGGCAGGGCGTAGGGCCCGAAACATTAACCACAGCCAAAAGATCATGCCACCGATCAGCAACAACTGCCAAAGACGACCCAGTTCCACATACTCATAGCCCTGGTGCCCAAACATAAAGCTATTGTCGCCGGTGAGAAAGCCCTGAACACTAGCCCAAGAGCCAATTAAGGAACCTACGACTACCACCGTTAGGGCAATGAGCAAGGCACCGTTGCCCCAGACTTGACCCTTGGGTTCTTGTTTGCCAAAACGGGGAGCAAAATATAGTCCTGCTGCCAGCCAACAGGTGGCAATCCAAAACACGGCTAGCTGTAGGTGCCAAGTGCGGGATGCGGCGTAGGGCAAATATTGCTGGAGGGGTAAGCCGTAAAAGCCGTCCCCTTCCACTGCATAGTGGGCAGTGACCATCCCCATGGCAATCTGCACTCCAAACAAAGCCATGGCCACCCCAAAGAAAAGACTGGTGGCTTTTTGGCTAGGGGTAGCAATACGAATGGCGGGGCGATCGGCCACAACCTGCACTTCATCGGCTTCTTCCTGGGTGAGGTAGATGAAAAGAAAAGCGGCGATCGCAAAAATCAGCACCATCACCGACACAATTGACCACACTAAAAATTGCCCTGGGGGTTGATTACCAATCAGGTCATCGTGGGGCCAGTTAGCTGTATAGGAGAAAGGGGCATGGGGTCGATTGGTTGCCGCCGCCCAAGCCGTCCAGACAAAAAACGTAGTGACATCATGAATATCCTGCTCGCTCTTAAACCAGCCATCGGGGATGGAGTGAATTCGTGACCCATGGGCTAATAGCTCTTGATAGTCGGCAAATACCTGCTTGAGACCCTCGGCTTGAGCGGCGGTAAGTGCTAGGGTATCGGTCTCCGCATCATAGCGGTTGGGCTTAAACTGCTCCTGCACCTGAGCTTCTAGCAATGCCCGATCTGAGGCACTGAGAGCTTCAAGGTCAGCTTGGGAGAAACTGGGATCATTGGCGTAGAGTACCCCTGCTGTGGCTAGTCCCCAACGGTGCAAAACATCCGCTGTCCAGTCGGGAGCCAGATAACTGCCGTGGCCCCAAACACTGCCCACGTGTTGGCCGCCCCTACCTAGGTAGGTAACCTGGCCATTTTCCACATCGGCAGCGGTGAAAATAGTCTCCTGTTGAGGTGATTGGACTAGGCTGGGATGGGGAGGAGCATATTTAGAAATAGCCGCCCCGGCCCCCAGTAAAACACTGAAGGTGATAACACAGACAAGTACCAGCCATACCGGTAAATTAAAGCTTCTAGACCGGTTGCGAGCTAGGGTCATAACCTCAAGGGATGGATTAGCCATGGTTAAAAAGGATGTTTGAAATTTTTCCGTTGATGCAATTCAGATATTCAGATATGAAGATTTATTTTGGATAGATCTACCTATGCAAGGTCAGTTCCAGCCTAATGTGGCTTGATGTCGCTATTTTGCGCCAGTCTAACAGACAGATCCCAGCTTCTTCATGAGCTAGCTCATAGTTGGAGAGTGGAGTTCAGCCGTTACAGCTCATGCCCGTAACGAAGTCATAAGCAGCTTGCCCGACCAACGCCAGCACCACAAGAGTTACATCAAAGGAATCGCGGCATGGTTAAGTTACCAGTGGAGGATTGGAAATCTTAACCGTTTCGCACAATGACTCAAAACTGGCCCATTGCCGATCGCCAATCCCAGTAGCTAGGGACCTCAGTTTTGTTGGATACTATTGCCGTGGGACAATTTGCCCGCTGTTTTTCCTTGGTAAGGGTATCGACTTAAATGCTTCCTAAAATTTCTTTGGCCGCAGTGGGCTTAACGGTAGGGGGAATCCTCACCATCACAGGATTTGTGGCCTACGCCCTGGACTATGCCACCCTCAACCTGGCTGGTTTTTTCTATGGCATTCCCCTGGTATTGGGAGGATTGGCCCTGAAAGCAGCGGAGTTGAAACCCATTCCCTTTAGTCAGCCGACCCCGGAAAAAATTGTCGCCCTACGGAATCAACTGGCCACACCCACCCAAAACCAAATTCGTAAGGATGTGACCCGTTATCGTTATGGCCAGGAAGCCCACCTGGACGAATCCCTGGAGCGCCTAGGGTTGAGCCCCACTGATGAAGAAAGACCAGTACTAACTAGCCTTTTGGAACAGGACTGGGAAGGAAAATACGTGCTCACCCTAACCTTTACCTCCCCCTTTATTAGCCTGGAAACTTGGCAAGAAAAGCAGGAAAAAATTGCCAAATTCTTCGGCCCAGACCTGGAGGTTACCGTCGCCGAACCGGAAGAAAAAGTGGTGACGGTGAACCTAATTTCCCAATTAGCCCTCCCGTAATTTATCCAGCACTGTCCGGTCCTCCAGGGTAGAAGTATCCCCAGAAATTTCCTGCCCGGAGGCCAAACTCCGCAACAGACGGCGCATAATTTTACCGGAACGGGTTTTGGGCAAAACATCGGTGAAACGAATTTCCGCTGGCCTGGCGATCGCCCCAATTTCGGCGGTGACATGCTTGACCAACTCTTTTTTCAAATCCTCATTGGCCTCTGTGTTGCCTTCCAGGGAAACAAAAGCAAAAATGGCTTCCCCAGTCAATTCATCGGGGCGACCCACCACCGCCGCTTCCGCCACGAGGGGATGGGAAACCAACGCGGATTCGATTTCCATGGTGCCCAAACGGTGGCCAGAAACATTAATAACGTCGTCCACCCGACCCATGACCCAAAAATAACCATCGGCATCCCGGCGGGCCCCATCTCCGGCAAAGTAGAGATATTGCCCTTCCTTAGGTTGGATATGTTCCCAATAGGTAAAGCGGAAACGATCGGTGTCGCCGTACACATCCCGAATCATGCTGGGCCAGGGTTGTTTAATCACTAAAAAGCCCCCCTGACCAGACTCTACGGGGTTGCCATCTAAATCAACTATGTCTGCCACAATGCCTGGGAAAGGTCGAGTGCAGGAGCCCGGTTTAGTAGGAATGGCTCCAGGTAAGGGAGTGAGCATAATGCCACCGGTTTCCGTTTGCCACCAGGTATCCACAATGGGACATTTGCCGCCGCCAATGACCCGGTGATACCACATCCAGGCTTCAGGATTAATGGGTTCCCCCACGGTGCCCAGTAAACGCAGGGAAGATAAATCCCTGGCATTGGGTATGGCTTCCCCCATGCGAATAAAGGCACGGATGGCGGTGGGGGCGGTGTAGAAAATATTCACCCCATACTTTTCAATCACGTCCCAAAAACAACCGGGATTGGAGGGACGGGGTACCCCTTCATACATGACCGTGGTGGCTCCGTTGGAGAGGGGGCCATAGACGATGTAGCTATGGCCAGTGATCCAGCCCACATCGGCGGTACACCAATAAACGTCCGTGTCCTTGAGGTCAAAAATCCATTTGGTGGTCATGTGGGTATAAAGGTTATAGCCCCCGGTGGTGTGGACTACGCCCTTCGGTTTACCAGTACTGCCGGAAGTGTAGAGAATGAACAGCATATCCTCACTGTCCATGGGTTCTGCTGGGCAATGGGCCGATTGTTGGGGTTGGAGTTCATGCCACCAGTGGTCCCGCCCCGCCGTCATGGTCACATCGGCTTTAGTCCGTTGCACCACAATCACGTTTTCCACACTAGGGGCACCGTGTTCCAGGGCCTTGTCCACTTCCTGTTTGAGGGCGATCGCCTTATCTTTGCGAAAACCACCGTCGGCAGTGATGACCAATTTCGCTTCCGCATCCACTAACCGATCCCTGAGGGCTTCCGCACTAAACCCACCAAACACAACACTATGGGGCGCACCGATACGGGCACAGGCCAACATGGCGATCGCCGCTTCGGGGATCATGGGTAGATAGATGGCCACCCGATCGCCTTTTTGCACCCCCAAACTTTTCAGGGCATTGGCAAACTGACAAACTTCCCGATGCAGTTCCCCATAGGTAATTACCCGGGAATCTCCTGGTTCCCCCTCCCAGATAATGGCCGCCTTATTGCGCCGCCAACTATGCAAATGTCGGTCTAAACAGTTATGGGAAATATTCAACTGGCCACCGACAAACCATTGGGCAAAGGGGGGTTGCCAGTCCAGCACCCGGTCCCATTTTTTAAACCAGTGCAATTCCTGCTCCGCCAGTTCCCCCCAAAACTTCTCTGGATTGCTCGCCGCCCGGCTGTACAGTTGCTCATACTCCCGCCCACTGCGCACATAGGCCCGTTCACTAAACTCGGTGGGGGGATTAAAGAGTCGTTCTTCCTGGAGGATAGATTCAATGGTATCTGACATGGTTCTCCGTCTTGGTCGTCAATGGCCCTGGGCCCAACGTTGACGATTGTCGCAAAATTTTTTGCCCTTTCTCCGGATTTGTAACTTTTTGTATTTCTTTGCCTCTGCTGTTTACCCTGGGGGCGGCCTAGGATAGAAGAAGGAAGCCAGTATTGATACAGTTCGCTTGGCAGTGGGGAGCAAGAGAAATCACACCCCTGACGGGATTGTTAGCCATAACCCCCTTACCCGGAGATTTACACCATGAAACTCAACCATCTACTCACGGCGATCGCCACCCTTGGCCTTGTGGCCAGTTTTGCCCCCAGTGCCAACGCCCAATTCCGCAACTATAACCGCTACAACAATTCCGGCTACAGCAATTCCGGCGATCGGGTTGGCACCCCAGGCTTTAGCCAGCCAATTTTTATGCCTAATCGCAGCAATACCTATCCCAACGGTTACTACAGAGGCCACAACTACAATCGCAATTATCGGGGCAAGGACGAATTAACTATTATCAATGGCGGTAATAATTGTGTTAACTGCCGGGTGAATGGTTGGGAGCGTCGGGATAATAATAATTGGCACCATCAACGCCATCGTCAGGAGTATTTTTACTACTAATATTTCTCTTAGGTTAACGACAATAAAAAAACCCTGTCTAAACTTTAATTAAGTCAACAGGGAGATAATTGTTTTTGGAAAAATTTAACGCTGCTTGAGAACTATCTGAATGCCGTCAAATTATTGCCTAGGTTTTATTGGCCAACGCCGTTTCTGGGGGCAGCTTAATATCCTTAGCTAAGCCAAGGAAAGATAGGGCTTTGATGGTCATCCAAGTTAAATCCACTTCCCACCACCGCAAACCATGGCGAGCGGAATATTGGTAAGCGTGGTGATTATTGTGCCAGCCTTCCCCAAAAGTTAACAAAGCCACCCACCAACAATTACGGGAATAATCATCAGATTCATGGCTAACGTAACCAAATTTATGGGTGGCACTATTAACAAACCAAGTGAAGTGGAAAACAAACACGAGGCGGACAAAAATGCCCCAAATAACAAAGGGCCAGCCACCGAAGGCATAAAGAATCAAGCCCAGGACCACTTGAATAGGAACTAAATTATTCTGGCAAAATTGATAAAATTTATCGTCTTGAATATCTTTGGTGTAGCGGGGAATATCTTGCTTTGCAGGAATTTCAAACATCATCCAGCCCATGTGGCTCCACCAAAACCCTTTATTGGAGTCGTGGGGATCAGGATTAGTATCGGAAAATTTGTGGTGCATGCGGTGTAAACCAACCCACTCGAATACGCCCCCCTGACAAGCCAGGGTGCCACAGACTACGAAAACATATTCCAACCATTTAGGAACGTTAAAACTACGGTGGGAAATGCAACGGTGGAAACCCAGGGTAATGCCGACACCGCCGGTAATCACATAGAGTAAGAAAGCCACCCCCACTGCTTTCCAACTAAAAAACTGGGGGAGGAAAGCCAAAAGGGCCACCAAATGAATGGAGGTGAAAAAGAAGATCACAGTCCAAGCAGGAGTTAGCTTGGGCTTGGAATCGTTGGGAAGAGCAGCAGTCATGAAAAAAACCTAACGAAAAAACGGAATAATTGGCGCTTGCTAAAAACGATTAAACTATTGTCGGAAAGTTTGCTTAAATATAGGTATTCAATGTTTAATGGGTTTAACATCGCCGGAATTTACCAATCAGCAAAGAAAATCGAATCGTTGATGATCTCGGGGATTGGAAGATAGTTTAAGGGGAATTCCCAAACATCATCAAAAGTTAAATAATATCTTAATGAAATATTCAGGACTACTTAAACAAGCAGAAGAAAACCTAGTCCCAATCTTTTCGGAAATCGACGCAAAGGTCAAGCAAAATCTATACAAAGTCATAGAGGCTTTTCGTCACCATCGGGTTGGGGTACAGCACTTTGCGGGGGTGAGTGGTTATGGCCACGACGACCTAGGTAGAGATACCCTGGATAGGGTTTTTGCAGAGGTGATGGGGGCGGAGTCGGCCGCTGTGCGGGTACAGTTCGTTTCTGGAACCCATGCGATCGCCTGTGCGTTGTACGGCATTTTGCGACCGGGGGATGAACTACTGTCGGCGGTGGGTGCTCCTTACGACACCCTCGAAGAAGTGATTGGTCTTAGGGGAAGTTGTCAAGGCTCCCTCGCTGACTTTAACATTTCTTATCGTCAATTGCCCCTCGCGGCGGCCGGTACGGTGGACTGGCAGGGGCTGGAAACGGCGGTGCGTCCGGAAACCAGGTTAGTTTTAATTCAACGCTCCTGTGGTTACAGTTGGCGCCCCAGTTTGGCGATCGCCGACATTGCCAGAATTATCGAAATTGTTAAAGCCCAAAATCCCCATACCCTTTGTTTTGTGGACAACTGCTATGGGGAATTCATCGAGACAGTGGAACCCACGGCGATCGGGGCGGATTTGATGGCGGGTTCTTTGATCAAAAATCCCGGGGGCACTATTGTCACCGCCGGAGGGTATTTAGCAGGGAAGGCAGAGTGGGTAGAAGCAGGGGCCTACAGATTGACCGCCCCAGGCATTGGATTGGAAGGGGGAGCCACCTTTGACCAAAATCGCCTCCTCTACCAAGGTTTATTTTTGGCCCCGCAGATGGTGGGGGAAGCGATGAAATGTAACCATTTACTGGCCTACGTATTTGACCAATTGGGCTACCCGGTTAACCCGACTCCTTTGGCCCCCCGCCGGGACGTAATTCAAGCGATTCAACTAGGCAGTCCTGAAAAATTAATTGCATTTTGCCGATCGCTCCAGGGGGCTTCCCCCATCAGTTCCTATCTCCAGCCCATACCGGCCGCCATGCCTGGTTACGCTAGTGAGGTGGTGATGGCCGGGGGCACCTTTATTGACGGCAGTACCTCTGAGTTGTCCGCTGATGGTCCATTGCGGGAACCCTACACTGTATTTTGCCAGGGAGGCACCCACTGGACCCACATGGCAATCGCCTTGGAGGAAATCCTGGCCGCCTTTGAAGCGCTGGAGAAGGACGAAAAACCTTGAATTATCAGGACATCAGCCGTTTGGGGAAGTGGTCTGTGGCAAACTCAGGAACTCCATTGCCAAGCCTACAATTGGGTTAGCTGGTCAAAACAGCCACAGTATTTGGAGGCGTGATTGACACGATTGATTATGAAAAATTATTATTCCGCCCTTTTGGGTCGTCCCGCTAAAGTTGCCTTAGTTGCCCTAATTCTTGGTGGCCTGGGCCTAGCGATGCCCAGCTACGCACAGGAGACCCAAACCTACTACTGCTCCCCGACCGAAACGCTGTTGATTAAAATGGTGGCAGGATCTGCCATTGAAGTTACCCTACCGGATGGGCGGACAATGGTGCTCCCCCAAGCAGAATCAGCCTCTGGCACTAAGTACAGTAATGGTTCCCTGACGGTTTGGTCTAAGGGTAATACTGCCCTAGTGGAGGAAGGCGGCACCGTTAAATGGCAGGATTGCGTCAAAATCTAGTCACTTTCATCCCTTCATAGGAGATCAATGTCATGGTCAATAACTCCCCTACTCTCCCCCGGCGATCGCCCATTGTCTTATTGACGGCCCTACTAAGTTTTTGGGCTGGGGCGTTGGTGTTTGTCCCTGCCCAGGCTGGAGAAGTGGAAAGCCCGAACAACCCCTTTGGTTACGAAGATGCGGACCAAGTGGATTATGAAAATATGAACCAGGAAGATTATCAGGATCTAACTGACGAAAAATCCGTCAATGACAATAGCCTAGACTACGAACAAGACAATGAGTATGAGAATGACAACCAGTATGAATACAAAGATCAAGATGATTTCAATTACCGTGATATGAACTGATAGGAGCCATAGGCCTATTCAACGGCATTGGCGATCGCCTGTTGACCCTGGGGACTGGTGGCAAAACCCAAAAATGCTTCCACCTGGGGTGAGGGGGGAGTTTTGTAAAAATAAAACAATTGCCGTCGCAGGGGGTAGTTTTCCTGGTTGGGACTGAGGCTGTCAATGGGCAAAATTTTGGCGGTTTGCTGGTTTTCTACCTGTCCATAGGTGGCGTAGCTGATGCCGTTACTACCCAAGGCCCGAATGATCGGGGTGGTGGCATCCCTGGGCATGGTTTGAAAATTTGCGCCCTGACCAAAAGCTTGCCCTTGCAATACTTGGGCGGCGAAGGTTTGTTGGGTGCCACTTTCAGAAGGTCGATTGATCACCTGAATGGCACTGTTTGGTCCCCCCACCTCAGACCAATTAGTGATTTTTCCGGTAAAAATATCCCGTAGTTGGGCCAACGTTAGACCCCGGTTGAAAGGATTTTCTCTGCCTACCATCACGGCGATCGTATCACTAGCCACCGGCACCGCTGCTAAGCCCTGGCTTTGCTCCTGGGGAGTGAGGGGACGAGAACTGGCCGCCACATCCACTTTGCCCAGAATTAGGCTAACAACCCCCTTGTCGGTGCCCTGGGCATCGGTTTGCACCACTGTGCCGGGAAAAGTTTGCTGGAATTGATTTTTTAATGCCTCATTGATATTGACCATGGTGGTGGAACCATCAATGATCACCTTGGTGCCCGCTGGAACTTGGGCTGGGGCGAGGAACGCATCGGCAGCTTGTAATTCTGGAGGAGGAGGTAATTTGCTCGGTTCACCAACCATCGCACCTGGGTTTTCATCGCCAGCCTGGAACCGTTGCCATAGCCACCAACCGCCCCCCGCCACCACCACTCCGGTAATGGCTAAAGCTCCGATTAAGATAACTGCTTCATTTTTTTGCCCCATGGGTCATTGCTCCCAACTCTATGCCATTGAAGTGGAAAAATCATAGCCTATTTAGCTTCGGTTAACCTTTACTTAATCTTGGGGTAATTTCGTCTAGCTCCCCCAATAAACTTTAAAATCAAAATACACTTCCCCTGTCGGGTTAATCGTTATGGTGTCAACCCTCGATCGCCGAAAATTAGTTTCCCTCAATCTTCCCGACCAGATCTCACTCCAGGTCACCCCAGAGCAATTTGCCCAGTTGGCGATCGCCAATCGAGACTTAAGACTAGAACGCACTGCAACAGGAGTTTTGATTGTGAATCCTCCCACCGGCGGCGAAACTGGTAAGCGTAATCTTAACCTTGCCGGTCAGCTTAGTTATTGGTTTGAAGCTAACGACAATTTAGGGGAAGCATTTGATTCCTCCACCGGGTTTGAGTTGCCCAATGGTGCCAACCGATCGCCGGATGCTTCTTGGCTTGCTAGGGAACGCTGGGAGTCCCTTACCCAAGAAGAAAGGGAAGGATTTATTCCCCTCTGTCCTGATTTTGTCGTGGAGTTGCGGTCTAAAACCGACAGTCTCAAAAAACTCCAGGAAAAGATGGAGGAATATATGGAGAATGGTGCAAAATTAGGTTGGTTGATCGACCCGCAAAATAAACGGGTAGAAATTTATCGCCCCGGGCAAGCTGTCGAAGTTTTACAAAATCCAGATACATTATCGGGGGAAGAAATTTTACCGGGATTTACCCTGTCTCTTAAGAGAATTTTTCCGGTTTAATCACTATCTTTTTCATTTTTACCCTAATTTACAGGTTGAGATTTATCAACTATTGAAATGACTTTTTTGGCGTGATTACTTCAATGGTTCTCAAAGTCTTGTCGCCAAGCCTAAAGTCTTTACCCATAATTTTAGTGATGCTTCTTTCTTCTAGGTCGTCTCTTACTTCTGTTTCAACTACTTGGCAAAAATCAAAATAGAGCTATCTTCGCCTGCCCTTGTATGATGGTGAAACAGAATAATTTTGAGATTCTAGCAAGGTAAGCGAATGAAAATTTTGGTCACCGGCGGCACGGGCTTTTTGGGCACAACCCTCTGCAATCAACTTGAGGCCCAGGGCCATGAGCTAACCAAAATCAATTCTCGTAACTGTGACCTGACCCAACCGGATTCCCTGCACCAGTTTGCTCCCGGTAGTTTCGACCAAATTTATCACTTGGCGGCTTGGACTCAGGCCGGAGATTTTTGTTTGTCCCATCCGGGGGAACAGTGGTTGATCAACCAAAAATTAAACACTAACGTCCTAGATTGGTGGCACGGTCAACAACCCCAGGCGAAGTTGATTTTTATGGGCACCAGTTGCGCCTATGACCCTAATTTGCCCTTGGAGGAGGAATATTACCTCACTGGTTTACCCATTGACAGTTTGTTCACCTACGCCATGACCAAAAGGATGCTCTATGCGGGGGCTTTGGCATTACAAAAACAATATGGGCTGAAATACCTCTGCCTAGTGCCTTCAACGTTATATGGCCCGGGTTACCACACCGACGGACGGCAAATGCACTTTATTTTTGATCTGATTCGCAAAATTATTCGGGGTAAGCTCTACGGTGAAACGGTTACTCTCTGGGGAGATGGTTATCAGCGGCGGGAACTGGTCTTTGTGGAGGATTTTGCCCGTATTGCCCTGGAACTGGCGGCCACTGTGGATAATGATTTGGTTAATATTGGTGCCGGGGAAGAGTTTACCATTCGTCGTTTTGCGGAGTTAATTTGCCAGGAAGTGGGCTACGACTTCAATTTGATTGAATTTGACACCAGCCGTTATGTGGGGGCTAAGTCTAAATGCTTAGGGGTGAAAAAACTCCAGGGTCTCATGCCGGATTTGCAGCTAACCAGCTTGGATCAAGGCTTGGCAAAAACGATCAAATGGTTCTGGACAGAACAGGAAAAGTTAGTGCCTGAAACTGTTGCTTAAATTGAATACGATTGTCGTACCGTTTTTAACTTTGAGAAAAATCATGAAACCCTACAGCCTACATTCCGCAGGCTCTACCAATAGTTACGAAATTTAGATGAAAACACTAAATATAGCGCAGTCTTCTTGTACGACTTACCTGGGAGTGAAGAGGCAAACCCCGAAATAGGCTTGCTGTCGTACTCGATTTCAAACAAAGTGTACTATGTGAGGAAGCTAGGCTACAGGAGAAATAGTTCTAATTGATATCGGATCTCACGATGAAGTCAATTAAAACGATCGCCCAGTTGCCTATTTCTGTATACTGAAAGGGAAATGAAAATCAATTTAGCAAACAGCTCTACACTAAGTCAAAATTACTATTAACCGTACTCGAAAAACAAAGTAATTTATAACCTTCGTAAAAAATGTTTATTAGTAGAGTTCATTTGTCTAAAATAATTGGAACAAAACCTAGCAATATTAGGAAGACAAAAAAAGTAAATAATGAAATTATTATTCACCTATGGGACTCTGACAAAATTGTTAGAATAAATTTTGAGGAGTATGAAGATTTCATTAAAAAAAGCCAAGGTAACACTGACAAATCAGACTACTCGTTAAAACAACAATCATTTGGGGCTATTTTATTGTTAGCAGGTTTAGCTATATCCTTAATTGGAGTCAATATGAATACCTCTGCTGGTTCGACATTTGGTCGTTCATCTAGTTTCAACAAAATAAACAATCAAAACACCATAGGTGGTTTTGTATTTTTGAGTGGTATTATTCTTATTGCCACATCCAAATCTTAATAGCTTCACTTTTTTGTATTAAGATACGCATCTCTTCTCCTTGCGATTTATGAAAACCCCAAAGACTTCTGACTATGGTTCCTGGCGATCGCCAATTACGGCCGATGCTCTGTTGGCGGGGAGTATTGGTTTGGGAGCGGTGCAAAACAGCGGCGGGGATTTGTTTTGGCTGGAAGCGAGACCGGCGGAAAAAGGACGTAATGTGTTGGTGCAACGTCGAGCCGATGGCACTGTGCGGGATGTCACCCCGGCCCCCTTCAATGTCCGCACCAGGGTGCACGAATATGGTGGTGGAGCCTTTTTAGTCACGGAAAATGGGATTTATTTCAGTAATTTCAGCGACCAACAGGTTTACGTCCAAGGCTTGGGGCAGGAACCACATCAGTTGACCCATACACCGGACTGCCGTTTTGCTGATTTTGTCTTGGATCAACCCAGACAAAGGTTAATTGCTGTTGGTGAACGTCACAATGCAGAAGAAAAAGAACCGGAAAATTTTCTCGCCGCCATTAGCCTAGAAAACGGAGAAGTCACGGCGATCGCCACGGGCCATGATTTTTATTCTTCCCCCCGCCTTAGTCCCGATGGGCAGAAATTGGCTTGGATTACCTGGGACCACCCGAATATGCCCTGGGATGGGACCCAGCTATGGTTGGCCGACATTGACCAAGCAGGAAACCTCAGTAATCTTAAAATCATTGCTGGGCAGACAGGTAACGAATCCATCCATGAACCCCAATGGTGCCCCGACGGCAGTTTATATTTTGTCGGCGATCGATCCGATTGGTGGAATTTGTACCGCTATCACAAAGGGGAAGTGGATAACGTTTTTCCCCTCGACGCAGAATTTGCCTATCCCCATTGGGTATTCGGCCTGCGGAGTTATACCTTTGTTGATGTTGACACTATTATTTGTACCTTCACCCAGGATGGTGCTTGGCAGTTGGGCAAACTTAAACCTTCCCGTAAACAGTTAAGCATTTTGGGACTGCCCTACAGCAATTATTCTTCCCTGTGCAGTGACGGCAAAACCCTCTGGTTCATCGGCAGTGGCCCCACCACATCCTCGGCGGTAATTGCCCTGGCGGTGGAAGCCCAGGAAACGGAAATTCTCAACGTGGCCAGCGATTTTGACCTCGATCCGGCCTACCTTGCCCGGCCCCAAGCAATCAGTTTTGCCAGTGATGATGGGCAAACTGCCCATGCCTGGTACTATCCCCCCACCAACGGTGATTTTCAAGGCCCCCCCGATGCCCTTCCTCCCCTCTTGGTCAAAAGCCATGGTGGCCCCACCGCAGCGGCCGGCAATTCCCTGAGTTTAAAAATTCAGTATTGGACCAGTCGGGGTTTCGCCTATGTGGATGTCAATTACGGAGGCAGTACGGGCTATGGCCGGGATTATCGTCAACGGTTGAATGGGCAGTGGGGCATTGTCGATGTGGCGGATTGTGTCAGTGCGGCCCGTTACCTGGCAGACCAAGGTCTAGTTGATGGGGAGCAACTGGCTATTTCCGGCGGTAGTGCGGGGGGTTACACCACCCTGGCGGCCCTAACTTTCCACAATACGTTTAAAGCTGGGGCTAGCTATTACGGGGTCAGTGATCTGACTGCCCTAGCCACCGATACCCACAAATTTGAGGCCCGTTATCTAGATGGTCTGATTGGTCCCTATCCAGAAAGAAAGGACTTATACGAACGGCGATCGCCAGTGAACCATGCGGAGCAACTTACTTGCCCAGTGATTTTTTTCCAAGGTTTAGAGGATAAAGTGGTGCCCCCCAACCAAACGGAAATGATGGTAGCAGCCCTCAAAGCCAAGGGCATTAAGGTGGAATATGTGGCTTTTCCCGAGGAAGAACATGGCTTCCGCATCGCCGCCAACATTAAAAAAGCCCTGGAGTCGGAACTCGCTTTCTACGGCGAAGTGTTCGGCTTTACCACCGCCGCAGATTGACGGCCCATGACCAAGGAGCGAATTTTGTCCCAAGGCTAATTTGTGCAATAATCAGAGTTTGCGTATAAATTACCGTATTCCTTCCCGCAACAGTTATGGCTAAAAAAGGTAAGGGGGCACGCCTCGTCATCACCCTAGAATGCACCGAGTGCCGCAGTAACCCCGACAAACGTTCTAATGGCGTTAATCGTTACACCACGATGAAAAATCGTCGTAACACCACCGCCCGGTTGGAACTGAAAAAATTCTGCACCCATTGCAACAAACACACCATCCACAAGGAAACCAAATAATTTCCCTGGTCTGTGATTATTTTCCTTAGTTCGGTATCCGCTTTGTAACCGAGATGCCCAAACTAGCACCCTATCAAGTTATTTTCGCTAATCTCCATGAACTACTACCGTAAACGCCTTTCTCCCCTACCCCCCAATCAACCGATTGATTATAAAGACACGGAATTATTGCGTAAATTCATCACTGAACGGGGCAAGATTCTCCCCCGACGCATCACTGGTTTGACCGCTAAACAACAACGGGATTTAACCACTGCGGTGAAGCGCTCCCGTTTGGTAGCTTTGTTACCTTTCGTCAACAAAGAAATTTAGTTTTTTCCGTAGAAAATTAAATAAACTCCAATGTCTGTGAATTAGGGTCGAGAAAGTCTTTTCGTTTTAGGCCCTAATTTTCTTCTTTTAGCAGCTCCCTCGCCATTTGCAAGTATTTGTCTTTGCTTTTTTGAATTTCATCAAACCGAGATAGACTTCTTGTAATTTCCGCTACTATTGGACTCATCCAACCAATTACTTCAAGAATTTTGTCGTGTTGTTGCTTAATTTTGGGGTTATTACAGATTGGTTCGTGGTGGAATATTTTGTTCCTAAATTTATTGATATTTCCCAATTCCTTGGACAACGTTGCTCTAGTTCTCAGAGATCTGGGTAATTGGGGCATAAAGTCTTTGTTTTTAAATAGGACAGGATAAAGTTTTTGCTTATGTTCATATTCCCTGTAGGACAATGCTGTCCAGAATCCCAGAGTCAAAGAGCTAAGAATTTGATTATGCCTTAGTTCTCCATCTTGACTTTGAATGATCTTTTGAATTTTTTCCCTATCTTTATCACAAAGAAATGAATGGGCTTTTGTAGTTGGAAGAAGCCAATCTTCACCATAAAGACAATAAATTGCATGGTCAAAGTGGTTTCTTAAAGTTATTTCATAGCTTTGTAGTAATGGATAAAAGCACTCACTCAACGCAATATTCCAGAGGTAATTCCCAAATATATCAGCGTGACCCTCTTTGTTGGAAATACGGTAGGAAACCAGTCTTCGATATGACAGGGCTTTCCTTAGTTCCTGTTGTCGAATTTGCCGAAAATCCACCGTTTCGTTAGAATAGAGTTGAGTCCCATGGTTAATCCTCTGTCAGTATAGCTGTTATCGATCCAAGGGTAAGAATAATTTCGTACATCGGTTATTCAAACGGCGATTATTCGTCGTTCTACCTCCGGGTAGAAAATACAGGGAAATGCAGTAGCTTTTGTGGTTGCTGCATTTTTCTTTACCCGTGAAATTCATTCGCCACAGAAATTGTGGTTGGGGTAAACCAATTTCTATCCTGGGGAACTGGAACTTTTCCAACTTTGCCCCTATCCTAGGCGTATCCCCTTGGGGAATTTGGGTGCAGAGGAGTAAACTTTATGGTCTTGAGTCGAGACGTTAAATCTTCCCCGGAACAAAGTTCTAGGGTTTCGTCAACGTTATCCGGCTACCGTTTGGCGGAATTGATTCGTCAGCGGGCTTGGGTGGAAATTGACCAAGCGGCGTTGGTGCATAACGTCCAGCAGTTCCGGCAGTATGTGGGGCCAAAAACCAATTTGATGGCGGTGGTCAAAGCTGATGCCTATGGCCATGGAGCAATTCGAGTGGCCCAAACTGCGTTACAGGCCGGAGCCGATTGGTTGGCGATCGCCACTTTGGGGGAGGGCATCGAACTGAGGGAAGCGGGCATCACCGCCCCCATTTTGATCCTGGGGGGGATTAATAGCCCAGAGGAAATTGAAGCCATTGCCCATTGGCGGCTACAACCAACCCTCTGCTCCCCAGAACAAGCTCAATTGTTTAACGATATTTTGGCTAAGTTGGGCAAGGTTTTACCAGTACATCTCAAGTTAGATACGGGCATGACTCGGCTCGGTACCCCCTGGCCCCAAGCGGTCAACTTTGTTGGTTTGGTGCAATCTTTACCCCAACTACAGCTAGCCAGTTTATATTCCCATCTGGCCACGGCGGACGATCCCAACACCGCCACCATGCTCCAGCAACAGCAGCGTTTTACCACGGCGATCGCCAGTTTGCGTCAAGCCCAATTGCCCATACCCCAATTACATTTAGCCAACTCTGCGGCTACCCTCCACGGCCCTGCTTGGCACTACGACATGGTCCGGGTAGGTTTAGGTTTGTATGGCCTTTATCCCGCCCCCCATTTAGGCGATCGCCTGGATTTAAAACCCGTATTAACGGTGCGGGCCAAAATCACTCAGATCAGAACCATTCCCCCCGGCACTGGGGTTAGTTACGGCCACCAATTCGTCAGTGAAGAAACCATGCCCATGGGGGTGGTGGGTATTGGCTATGCCGATGGCGTCCCCCGTAATCTTTCCAATCAATTGGAAGTGCTGCTGCGGGGCCAACCAGTGCGACAAATTGGGGCCATTACCATGGATCAAATGATGGTGGATTTACGGGGTATTGATAACCCCCAAGTGGGGGAAGTGGTTACTCTCATTGGCCAAGACGGCGATCGCCAAATCACCGCAGACCATTGGGCCTCTACTTTGGGTACCATCTCCTGGGAAATTCTCTGTGGCTTCAAACACCGCCTACCCCGCATTCTTGTTTGATTAGGCGTAGTTAATCTCTTTCAGCTATCATTTTTGACCGGAAAAATTGCCCAGTTCCTAAGCTCCTAAGGCCTAAAGCCCATTACCTCAACCAGTTGATCCCTCACGAACAGACGATCACCCAAAAAACAAATTACCATGGTGGTGGGTAGCTACTGTTAAATTCTCAGTATGTTTACCTTTCCATTGATATAAAGAATTTTTGACTAGCATTGGGTAATTTTTTATCAAAAAGACCAATTTATTTGCATTGGGTACTGATTTTTCCCTCAGTACTCCAGGTTTTGCTGACTGGGGTGGTCTTGCTCTTGTTAGCACCACAATTGGATTTTTTTGACCAACTTAATAACAATGTTCCTCTTTTTTTGGTTTTGGGCATTGTCATTTTCCTAATTCCCACCCTAGCTAGCTTCTATATTGCTTGGTCGGTTATCAAACCGCTACGGAAACTAGTCACGGCAAGTCAGAGTCTGGCCGGAGGTCGTTTGGAAAGGCCAGTGTCTGAACCAATGGCCTTTGCAGAAATTCAACAACTAGCCAAGGCCATCAATGCTATGGCCCTGCGGTTGCAACAAACCCTAGAACAGGAAAGGGAAGAACTCCAAGGCTCAAAGGAATTGTATCAACGAGTAGTACAAAATCAAACAGATTTTATTTTG
>NZ_JADEWJ010000080.1:0-14040 GCF_015207725.1 Synechocystis sp. LEGE 06083 | reverse complement strand
CAGGGGGAGCTGTGGCCACGGGGGGACGATTGGTGATGGTGGCGTTATGTTCAGCGGAATTTTCGTACAGGATCTGCCGGCTCTGGCTGACACTGCGCATCATTTGTCCCAATTCCCCTTCCAAACGGCTCAACAGGCGATCGGCATAGGTGTCCACGTCCCTCTGCATCTCGGTGGCTTCCTGTTCTGTTTGTTTTTGCAGGGCTTCACATTCCTGCACCGTTTGCTGACGAAATTGTTGAATTTCCTGGTGGGTAACCTGTTTGATTTGATCTAGTTCCCCCATGGTCTGCCTTCGTAGGGTGTCGCACTCCTGTTGGGTTTGCCTTTGCAGAGCTTCACATTCCTGTTGCACCTGGCGCTGGAGGGCATCGCAATCCTGTTGTATTTGGGCTTTGTATTGGTCTGCTTCGTATTGGGCCTTTTGGATAATGCCTGATTCATCCTTAATGCGCTGGGCTTCCTGGTGGGCCACTTCGATCATCCGTTGGGCTTCTACCTCCGCCCCCTGTAAAATCTGCTGTTCCCTTTCCAAAATGGCGATCGCCCGATGCACTGCCCCGGGAATAAATTCAGCAATGACATCAATTTGGTCCAGGATTTTCTCCTCATCCACCACACTCCAGGCCGTTAGGGGGATATGGAAGCTGTCGTAGAGTAATTCCTGGAGCTCAGCTAGCTGTTGTTGAATATCGAAATCCACCGTCTGACCGGGCACAACGGCGCTATTCTCAGTTACTTCGGGATTGGCACTCTCTCGGCGGGTCATAGGGTTATCTAGGCGCTTGACGGGGCAAATAGAACGAAAGTTAAAACGGTTTTAACGCAATTGATCTAGGGGGATGGGTAGGAAGAACAAATATCGGCCAAAATCGAGGGGGGAACAAGATGATCCACACTACCACCGAACTTGGCAATTTCTTTGACAATACTACTACTTAAAAAGCTATATTCCTTGGCGGTGGCCAAAAATACAGTTTCCACTCCGTCCCAAAGGGTTTGATTAGTGTGGGCCATTTGTAACTCCTTCTCAAAGTCCGACAGGACCCTCAGACCCCGCAATAGGACCGTTGCTTGTTTTTGCTTGGCGTAGTCCACCGTCAGTCCATTGAAGCTATCCACGGTCACATTAGCGAGGTGTTGGGTGCAGTGGCGGATCTGCTCCAGTCGCTTTTCCACCGAAAATAGGGGTTGCTTGCTGGGATTACAGAGCACGGCGACAATGATTTGCTCAAACAAACCACTACCCCGCTCAATAATGTCCAAATGACCGAGGGTAATGGGGTCAAAACTACCAGGATAAATAGCGATCACAGCAAAGATTGTTGGAAAAAAAGTAAATTAAATCAAGAAAAATCGCCGATCAAGTAAGGGAAAAACCCTGGGCAAATTGGCTTCATTGTGGAGGGTGGCCGGCAAACATGCAACTCTTTCCCCGCAACAGCCACCAGAGCCACCATGGTTCCCTACCCAATTTTGTTAAGATATAGAGAAAATTCAATTTAGTTTTCCCTCCCTTTTATTGGCTTAAGTTTTGTTCTCCTTTCCTGGGTACTAAGGCTGGCAAGGATCTAATCGCCAAGGGCCGAGGGTAAACAGAAGCGGTTTAAACAATCAAGGTTTCTAGGGCGGATCTTTTTTTTTCGTGGGGGAAGACTACCTATGACTTTGGCTGGTTTTGCCGTTGATTGTTGCGACAATCTCCTTCCTCCGCCCAATCTTCGTTGTGTCAAAACATGGATTCTAATCACTCCCTAGAAAATTTTCTCCGCAATGTCATTAATAAATTTCATCGGGCTTTGACTTTGCGGGAAACCCTCCAAGTGATTGTGGAGGAAGCTCAGCTATTTTTGGGAGTGGACCGGGTAAAAGTTTATCGATTTGCGGCTGATGGTAGTGGAGAAGTACTGTCAGAAGCGGTGGACAGAGCCGTTTTGCCTTCCCTATTGGGGCTCCATTTCCCTGCGGACGACATTCCCCCCCACGCCAGGGAGGAGTTGGGTATGCAAAGAAAAATGATTGCAGTGGATGTGGCCCACCGCCGTAAAAGGTCCCATGATTTGTCTGGCCACATCAGCACCATGGACTACCTAAACAACCGTTATATGGAGGTGGATAGTTGCCATATTCAATATCTTTTGGCCATGGGGGTACTATCTTCCTTAACGGTGCCCATCATGCAGGATCAACAACTGTGGGGCATTATGGCCATACACCACAGCAAGCCCCGACGATTCACAGACCAGGAATGGGAAACCATGGCTCTCCTCAGTAAGGAAGTTTCCCTGGCCATTACCCAGTCCCAACTCAGTGAGCGGGTCCATCAGCAACAAATCCAAGAGGCCCTAGTCCAACGCCTGGAAAGCACCGTGGCCCAGTATGGCGATCGCCCAGAAACCTGGCAGTATGCGCTGCAGATGGTGGGGGAAGCAATGGAAGCGGACGGAGCAGTGCTCTACATTGCCCCGGATCTCACAGGGACTTCGGCCCGGTATTACCAATGGAATCTCAGTTTTAATTGGGGAGAATGGCTGGAAACTGACCTCTGGCAGGAGTTGATGCGGGGAAAACCAGCAGCGGCGGAGTCCTCCACTCCAGTGCAGTCCCTCTGGGAAAAACCAAAATTTTTGACCAGTGTGAAACCCTCCCATACCAACAATTGTGTCCCCCAGGGCTACACCCTCAGTGAATTGGGCAAAAAGGGCAATTGGACCGCTCCGGCGGAGGCATTGAATGCGGACAATTTTCAATCTTTTTTGGTGGTGCCCCTGACCGCGGATCAGCAATGGGTGGGGGGACTAATCTTTCTGCGCAAAGAACAATCTCTGGTGAAAAATTGGGCCGGGAAACGGATAGTCGATCGCCGCAATATGTTGCCCCGCCTTTCCTTTGAAGCCTGGCAGGAAACCCAAAAGCTAATGCCCATTTGGGAAGAAGCAGAGCAAAAATTGGCCCAGGTGGCCGGCACCCAGCTTTATATGGCCATAACCCAACAGTTTGTCACCAGATTAATTACCCAACAAACAGCCTACGATCCCCTTACCCAATTACCTAATTGGATCATTTTTAACCGGCAACTCACCCTGGCCCTGCTCGATGCTCTCTACGAAGGCAAAATGGTAGGGGTTTTGGTCATTGCCATGGACAGATTCAAACGCATTAATGAAAGCTTTGGCCATAAAATTGGCGACAGCCTGTTGCAGGAGGTGGCCGATCGCCTGAAGCAAAAATTGTCCCCCCTGGCCGCCTATGCCCCGTTATTATCCCGTTGGCATGGGGATGGTTTTACGGTTCTGCTGACCAAAATTAGTGATAAGCAAGAAATTATTCCCCTGTGCGAAACTCTGTTGGGTACTTTCCAGGAGCCGTTTTTCATTGAAGGACAACCCATTTACCTCACCGCTAGCACGGGCATCAGCATGGCTCCCTACGATGGTGAAACTGCTGAATCTTTGCTCAAGTTTGCTGAGATTGCCCTGACTAGAGCCAAATGCCAGGGGAAAAACACCTATCAGTTTTATCTGCCCCAGGATTCTTCGCCGACGCTCGATCGCCTGACCTTGGAATCAGACCTGCGCCGGGCATTGGTGAACGGGGAATTTGTGCTCTATTTTCAGCCTCAGGTGGCCTTGGATACGGGCAAATTGATGGGCATGGAAGCGTTGGTGCGTTGGCAACATCCCCGTCTGGGCCAGGTGGCCCCCGATGTATTTATTCCGTTGGCGGAGGAGTTGGGCTTAATTCATAACCTTGGACAATGGGTGCTGGAAATGGCCTGTGCCACCCACCAGCATTTTTACCGAGAAACGGGAAGACGGTTACGCATGGCGGTCAATATTTCGGCCCGCCAGTTCCAGGACGATAAATGGCTCAATTCAGTTTTGGATTGTTTGGAACGTACAGCCATGCCACCGGAGGATCTGGAGCTAGAAATTACCGAAAGTTTGATGATGGAGGACATAAAGGGGACAGTTAAACTACTCCATCGTCTGCGGGAAGAGGGGGTGCAAGTGGCGATCGATGATTTTGGTACCGGCTATTCTTCCTTGAGTATGCTCAAGCAACTGCCCATTCACCGTCTCAAAATCGATAAATCCTTTGTGGACGATCTACTTAATGAGGGGGCTGACACTGCCATTGTTCAATATGTGATTGATTTGGCTAAGGGTCTAAATTTAGAAATCGTTGCCGAAGGCATTGAATCGGAAGCCCAACTGCAACGTCTCCGCAAAATGGGCTGTCACCTGGGACAGGGTTATTTTCTCACCAGACCCCTACCGGCGGAAGCCATAATTACCTATTTGTTTTATCCGCAAATTCTTGATTTTGGCCCCACTCCCCCACTGCTCCACGATTCCTCATTGGAGGTAAAGCCGGAGCATGCTCCAGACGATGCTGGCGAAGCTTTTCCTCCCAATATCCTCAACCGAGAAAATCCTTGGACGGAAAAACTGCACGATTACGTTTCCCTCAAGGAACGCCTAGAACAGCGCAATACCAAGGAAAAATTGGTGCTGAAAATCTCTAATAAGATCCGTTCTTCCCTCAATATCAATGATATTTTGCATTCCACTGTCACTGAAGTGAGGCAATTTTTAAACACTGACCGAGTGCTGTTATTTAAATTTAACTCCCAGTGGTCGGGGCGGGTGGTGACGGAATCCCACAACGATTTTTGCCAATCGATCATTAATGAAGAAATTGACGACCCCTGTTTTAAGGGCCATTATCTGCGGCTTTACCGGGAAGGTAGGGTGCGGGCCGTGTCTGACATTGAAAAGGCTGACTTGGCAGAATGCCACAAGGAGTTACTGCGTCACTACCAGGTCAAGGCTAATTTGGTGGTGCCGGTGGTTTTTAATGAAAATCTTTGGGGTTTGCTCATTGCCCACGAATGTAAAGCTCCCCGTTATTGGCAAGAAGAGGATCTGCAACTGTTGATGGAGTTGGCCACCCAGGTGGCGATCGCCATTCATCAAGGGGAACTGTATGAACAACTGGAAACCGCCAACATTAGATTGCAACAAATTTCTTCCTTGGATGCCCTCACCCAGGTGGGGAACCGCTATCTATTTAATTCCACCCTGGAACGGGAATGGCAACGATTGCAACGGGTTACGGAGCCCCTAGCCCTGCTACTTTGTGACGTGGACTTTTTCAAAGGTTTTAATGATAATTACGGCCATCCGGCCGGCGATCGATGCTTGAAAAAAATTGCTAGTGTTATGGCCAAAGTGGCCAAAAGACCAACGGATTTAGCCGCCCGTTACGGAGGGGAAGAATTTGCCATTATCCTGTCCCAAACCGAACTCCAGGGAGCCATTCATGTAGCGGAAGCCCTCCAGGCGGAAGTGGCTAACTTGGCCATTCCCCACACTGAATCCGACACCGGCTATGTCACCGTCAGCATTGGCATTGCCGTCTGTTTACCCGATCGCCATGGCAGTCCCCAGTCCCTAGTCAAAGCAGCGGATTTAGCCCTCTATGAAGCCAAGGCCCATGGTCGCAATCAATGGCGGACCTACGAGGAGGCCGAATTACCCCCGGTTGAAGCAGAAACGTAACCATAACTGAACCATTCCCTGACGCCATCAAACAATAAAATTAATCCCCTCCCCCTGGGCCGCCTGCCAACTGCGGGCATCGTAATAGAGGTCGGCCAAAGTGATCGAATAAAGAGCTTTGATAAATTTTTGGTGTAATTGTCGCCACACACTCAGGGTGACCCAATCCTCCGCCAAACTTTGGTCATCCCTATATTGGGGAAATGGTTCCAAACTTTCTTCCAGAGCTGCTAATATTTGCCCCAGGGAAATCTGGTCCGGAGCCTGGGCCAATTGATAACCTCCCCTCACCCCCCGATAGGCATTAACTATGCCTGCCCGTCGTAGGGTAATCAACAGTTTTTCCAAATAGGGCCCAGGAATATTTTGTCGCTCGGCGATCGCCTTCACCGAAGCAGGGCCGTAGTCTGGTTGTAGAGCTAAATCCAGCAGGGCTTTAACACTGTAATGGCTTTTTGTTGTCAACTTCATCTCTTTAGTATAGAAGCCATCCTTGCCCATCAACTATCCCATTAAATTAACTATTTATTTAAACAAATTAGATAATTATTGCTAGAAACGTGTAATATAAGCAGGGTAGCAAGGGGAAAAAGAGTCCATTATTCCCTCGACTAACCCCATCTTGCTTCCCAACCCTGATCAATCTCAATCACTGAAAACTTTAATGGCTAAATCAAACGCAACCAAGCCCTTAACCGGCGAAGCATTGCTCGAGAAAGTTAAAGAATTAGGAGACCTTCCCAAAGAAGAGAAAGCCAAAATCTGCGGTTATGTAACTTCCACCAAAAAAGGCCTGCCTCGGGTCAATATGATGAAGTTCTACAACGCCTTAATGGATGCCCAAGGCATTGATTTAGATAGTTCTTCCTCTGGCCAAGGTCGGGGAGGACGTTCCGCCAGTTACCGCATTAGCGTGCAATCCAATGGCAATCTTCTCATTGGCGCCGCCTACACAAAAAAAATGAGTCTCAACGTAGGAGATGAATTTGAAATTACCCTCGGCCGCAAACATATTCACCTCAAGCAGGTGGGGGCCGACGACGAGGAAGAGTAAGGCTAATTTCCTAGGGCTAATGGGGGGTAAAATTTAAGGAGGACATCTTCCTGTAATTCCCCATTAACTGGCGGGCATTTGCAGGGGCCAGGCAGAAAAATTATTGTCAGTGGCCCTTTGGTAATGGGAAGTTCATGCCCTTTTTGCTAAGTTAACCTCCCTTACCATGAAAATTACTTTTAAAGTGCAACGACAACAGGGCAACGGCGATCGCCATTGGCAAAATTATGCTTTGGAGGTTGATACCCAGGCCACCGTCCTAGACTGTTTGAATCAGATTAAATGGCAACAGGATGGCAGTCTCGCCTTCCGCAAAAACTGTCGCAATGCCATCTGTGGTAGCTGTGCTCTGCGGGTTAATGATCGCCCGGTATTGGCCTGTAAAGAAAGCATTAAAAATTTAGAACAGTGGCTCACCGATAGTAACCAGGAAAATACCGGCATTTTCACCATTAGTCCCCTGGGCAATTTACCCGTTATTAAGGATTTAGTGGTGGATATGGACAAATTTTTTGCCGGCTTGGATGCGGTTTATCCCTACCTAATGAATAAGCGCCAAAGGGAAAACGGATCGGAATTTCTCCAGTCACCGGCGCAACGGGCCGCCCTCAATGATGTGAGCAACTGTGTGCTTTGTGGAGTTTGCTATTCTGACTGCGATGCCAAAAAGAAAAATGACAATTTTGTCGGTCCCCATGCCCTCGCCAAGGCCCACCGTTTAATTTTGGATAATCGGGATATGGCCAGCAAGGCCCGCCTTGAAGCCCTAGGAAAAGATAAACAGGGGGTGTGGGGGTGTAACAACTGTCGGATGTGTAGTGATTCTTGCCCCACTGGAGTGGCCCCCCTCTCCCAAATTGAAGCTTTAAAAATTCGTTTATTCGACCTCATGGACCCTCTTTAAGGCCCGAAGGCCCGGTAATCTCTAGCCGCTATTCAGAAATTAGTTCGGGAGTTTCCGTTACAGGGGCATAGCCTTCACCATGGAGCACAAAGGGTAAACCCGCCCCAGCCAGGCCCTTTTGGATATGATTAGGAGTCTGCTCAAAAATAATGAATAGGGGACAGATTTCTTCCGCCGCTTCACTAAACATGTGTTTTTCCTGGGGGGGCATCAGCCATTCATAGTCCTGGTCTAGGTAAATTTGACTCCGACGCCAACGACCGAGCAGATCGGAAAAGTTTTCTTCTGGACGGTGGATGAAAACCAAGATTTCTGAGCCTAATTTCACCTGCCATTCTGGGTCACACATTAAAATCGCCAGGTCACAGGGAATTACCTTCGCTACGGGAGTGGTTTGTCGGCCCCCTTGGTCAGCATCGTTGAGGGGCAGATAACGTAAACGAACAATGGGCAGGGGAATGGTGATAATACTTTGTTCGGGTCGCCGTAAACTGGGCAATTTTTCCAGGTAGGGTCGGTATTGGCGCAACAGGGCGATCGCCCCTTCCCTATCAGTGAAATCTGCTAAGAGGGCATCGTAATCATTTTTTTTACCGGACACGGAATCAACACCTCCTGTTTAGAACCTCGGCTTACCCCATTTTAACGGTGGCTAGTTATTGCCTCAGGGGATGCCAAAGGAAGTCAACCTTTGGCCTAGCTTTGCAATGGTAGAAGTGGGAACGGCAACAAGGCAAAAGTTTCATTAAGCAAGGTTCTGTTTTTGGGTAGCTGGGTTACCATGGCGGAAACTGCATTGGAGCAACAAGACCGTGTCTGACCATACCGCCCAGATCAATGACCTCTGCCAAGCGTTGGAAACCCTAGACCAAGCGGAAACGGTACAAGGAGCAGAATACCGGGAGCAAGCCCAGGCTTTCTTGGCTAATTCCTCCGTCGCCCTACGGTTCAAAACGGCGATCGCCGACCTGTTGATGCAGGCCAATCAACGTTTAGTACTCAAAACTGTCCAAGGGGAAGACAGCTACTAGAATTACAGGTTTTAGCTTAGGAACCCTAGGTTTACCCGCCAGACTTTAGGACAGAAAAAACCATCTGGTTATGGCAACCAAATGGCACAGAGGGGGCAGTGGTCCGGAAGACTTACCCCGTTTTCTGGGGGAGACACTGAAAAATATCTCTCCCCGGCGACAGCTTAGGTGAGGCTAAAGACAATCACAAAGCCCAACACCGCTCCGAACACAATGAGGGCGTAGAATTGGGCCCGGCCATTTTCCAGATACTTTAAGCCCTCCCCACTAACTAGGGTGACCAGACCAGTGAGGTTAACCGCTCCGTCAATCACTTTGTAATCCACCTCCATAATTTGGCGGGCTACCCGACGGGAACCTTGGACAAACAATTTGTCGTAAAGGTCGTCAAAGTACCATTTGTTCAGGGATAGTTGGTACAAAGAGGGAAACTTTTCTGCCAACACTTTGGGGTCTAGTTTGTGTTGCCAATACATCAACGAAGCAATGGTAATGCCGATGAGGGCAATGCCAATGGAATTGCCGGCCATGATGTAAAATTCGCCCCATTCAAATTCAGCGGCGTGTTCCACCACTTCCCCTGGCGCATGGATGAACGCTTCAAATTGGTTGGCCCAGGGTCGTCCCAAGAGACCAATTAGCACCGAAGGAACCGCCAAGGCCATGAGGGGAAAAGTCATGGTCAAGGGGGATTCGTGGGGTTCACTGCTGTGGCCATGGTCGTCGTGCCCTGCTTCATGGTCCAATTCCTTCACGTTCATGGCTCCCGGACCAAAGTTGGGCATTAAGCCGTAGAACTTTAGAACGCCGTCTTTGGCTTCCTGGTCATTGCCCCGGAAACCCCCTTCAAAGGTCATGAAATACATCCGGAACATGTAAAAAGCGGTCATGCCAGCGGTGGCCCAACCCACAAACCAGAGTAGGGGATTGGCTTGGAAAGCGAGGCCGAGAATTTCGTCCTTAGACCAGAAGCCCGCAAAGGGAGGAATGCCACAAATAGCCAAAGTTCCGATCAAGAAACAGGTGGCCGTGATGGGCATATATTTCCGTAACCCTCCCATAATGCGCATATCCTGGGCCAGAATTGGATCGTGGCCCACTACCCCTTCCATGCCGTGGATGACGGAACCGGAACAGAGGAACAGCATCGCTTTGAAATAGGCGTGGGTCATCAGGTGAAATAACCCAGCGGAATAGGCTCCAATGCCCATGGCCATGACCATATAGCCCAACTGGGAAATGGTGGAGTAGGCTAAACCTTTTTTGATGTCGTTCTGGGTTAGAGCAATGGTGGCCCCCAGGAAGGCAGTGAAACAACCGGTGAAAGCAATGGTATTCATCACCACTGGAATTGGTTCAAACACTGGGTACATGCGGGCAACGAGAAATACCCCCGCCGCTACCATGGTGGCTGCATGGATCAAGGCAGAAATGGGAGTGGGACCTTCCATGGCATCCGGTAACCAGACATGGAGAGGAAATTGGGCCGATTTGGCCACAGGGCCGAGGAAAACCAAAATGGCCAGAATGGCGGCGATCGCCCCGCTGAGCACACCGGAGGAAACCAAACCTTCTAGACGCTCCCCAATGGTGCCAAAGTCAAAACTGCCGGTGGCCCAATAGAGCCCGAGGATACCCAGCAATAGGCCAAAATCCCCCACCCGGTTGGTGACAAAAGCTTTTTGGCAAGCGTCAGCGGCGGCCTTGCGGTCATACCAAAAACCGATCAGCAGGTAGGAACACATCCCCACCAGCTCCCAAAAAATATAAACCTGCACCAAATTGGGACTAATTACCAACCCCAGCATGGAGGAAGCAAACAGACTGAGATAGGCATAGAAACGCACATAACCCGGATCGTGGGCCATGTAACCATCGGTGTAGATCATCACCAATAGGGCCACGGAGGTGACAATGACCAACATCAGGGCGCTGAGGTGATCGATCACATAACCCATTTCCAAATGGAAACTCCCCGCCGATGCCCATTCGATCATTTGGGAATAGCTGGCATGGCCTTGGATTTGATCCCAGAGCAAAGCCCCAGACATTACCAATGCAGCCCCTAAACAGGAAATGATGAAAACAGCGTTGATTTGCCGTAGTTTATTGGTTGCTTGATTGAAAGAAATGAGGCCAATGCCAACTACCGTTGCACCCAATAGGGGCAGGACGGGAATTAGCCAGGCTAATTGATAGAGTAGTTCCATCTTGAAACCTTGGTTAACGAAGTTGCCTATATGTTATTGATACCGCGTTCATTGTTGCACGGAGCGTTATTTTTGCCGCGTTTCACTGTCAGGGGAAGCTAGTTTTCGCTCAAAAAATTTAAGTGGGCACTAGTTCATTGGGGCGCAAACGGCTCCATTTACCCATTTCTTCCAAAAAACTATCGCAACCCACCACATCCCACTCCATTTCAATGCCATGGTCGGGGGTACGAATATTGACGTTGATAGAAGGGTTGACCGGATCAAAATCCGGGCGATCGCTCAAATGGGGTTGTTGATGTTGATGTTCCACTGCATGGTAGGTGACACAGCGGTCCACGTAATGGCAGTTCACACAAATACACATGGTAAACCTCAATTCTTGCCTATTTTTCGCTACTCTAGCTTAGACTGATGGATTGTGCCGCCATTGAAAACTGTCCTGGGGTAACGGTTATTGATTATGCTTTGTCCTGTGAGCCACCTGGCTGATTTACGTCAACAGGTTCCCTTTGATCTGGCTCTACTTCCTTCCCAGGCTTGTTTGGTCGGTGGTGCAGTGCGGGATGCCCTGTTGGGTAGACGGCGGGAATATTTGGATTGGGACTTCGTCGTGCCCAGTGGGGCCATTGAAACGGCCTCGGCGATCGCCAGTCAATATCGAGCTGGTTTTGTGGTGTTGGATAAGGCCCGACAAATTGCCCGGGTGGTGTTTGCCCATGGCACCGTGGATTTTGCCCAACAGGAAGGGAAAAGTTTAGAACAGGATTTGGCCAGGCGGGATTTTACCGTTAATGCGATCGCCTATAACTTCCAGCAAAATCGGCTCATTGATCCCATGGCGGGGGTGGGGGATTTACAACGGGGCGAGCTAAAAATGGTGGCGGCGGTAAATTTAGCTGATGATCCTTTGCGGTTACTGCGGGCCTATCGTCAGGCGGCCCAGTTGCAATTTGCCCTTGAACCAGCGACTAGAATCGTTTTACAACAGTTAGCGCCCCGGATTAAAACAGTGGCGGCAGAGAGGGTACAGGCGGAATTTAACTATTTACTCGGCAGTCCCCGGGGTAGTCAGTGGTTGTTGGCTGCTTGGCAGGACGGCATGCTGAGCTATTGGTTTCCCCACGCTAACCTCAGTTCCCTCAACGCTGTGGGTTGCATTGATTTGGCGATCGCCGCCATCAAAAACCAGTTAACTTTGCTAGAACGTCAGCAGTTCTTCCAGGCGCTGGGTAAAAAAGGCATTGCCATTGCTAAGTTGGCCAGTTTGGTCTGCGCCGATGTGAAAACCGCCGAAGGGGAATTACAACGATTGAAATATTCCCGCCATGAACTGCGCTCCGTGCAGGCAATTTTGCAGGCCTATCCCCAGTTAAGTTGTTTAGAAACTAGCCCCACCGTGCGGCAACTCTACTTTTTCTTTGCGGAATTGGGCAAATATCTTCCCCATTTTGTCCTCTATGCCCTGGCCCACTGCCCCCACGATTACCACAGTTTTATCTTTGAACTTTTAGCCCACTACCTCAACCCCGGCGATCGCCTGGCCCATCCCCAACCGTTAATTACCGGCAAGGATTTAATCGACAAGTTACACATTAAACCCAGTCCTTTGATCGGCCAACTGCTGACGGAAATTCACATTGCCCACATTGAAGGGAAAATCAGTGACGAACAAGAGGCACTAATGTATGCTGAAAACCTGATTGATACCAACTGAAAACCAAAAGTAGAATTAGTCTTGATCTGAACAGTGAGCAATGGGACATTAAACTCTATTCTTTGATCATCAAACTATTCACAGATATTTTTCCCTAACGAAAGGAATCCTTCGGCAGAGCCATGACCTGATCAAAAGGTAGGGGTCGGGAAAATAGATAACCTTGGCCATAGTCGCATCCTAGGGAGCGTAAAACTTCCAATTGTGCTTGGGTTTCAATACCTTCGGCCACCACCGTCATGCCCAGGGCATGGGAGAGTTGCAAAATTGCGGAGCATATACTTTCACTGTTTTGGTTGGTACCCAGGCCATCCACAAAGGATTTATCAATTTTGACCCGGTCAATTTTGTACTCGTTTAGGTATTGCAGGCTGGAATAGCCAGTACCAAAGTCATCCAGCACGAGGGCAAACCCTCGGGAGCGACAATTTTCAATCCAGGGAGCAGAACTATCGCCGCTAAAAAGGGTGCGTTCAATGATTTCTAGCTTCACTTTATTGGGGGTTAGACCATGGTGATCCACCCTGGCCAGTAACCAAGGGATGAAGTCTTTGTTATTGGTCTGTCGACCGACAATGTTAAAACTCATTAACAAATCAGGGTTAAATTTTGTCTGCAGACTTTTTAAATCTTTTAGTCCTTGTTCGATGACCCATTGACCGATGGGAATAATCAAATCCGTTGCTTCGGCCACCTCAATGAAAACATCTGGGCGGACAAAACCCCGTTTTGGACTTTGCCACCGGATCAAGGCTTCAAAACCTTCGACACGCAGATCGTTCATGAAGACAATGGGTTGGTACATCAGATGGAATTGTTCTTTGGCGATCGCCTCTTGCATTTCCCCTTCTAAACGGATCATGTCCACCGCATCGGTGATACGTTCTTTGAAGGAAAGTTTGGCTTTGGTGAGGGCGGCATCCAATTCCGGAGAGGGTTCATCAGTGCCCCGAAAATTGTTACTCTCGGAACGAAAATGACCGATCACAACTAGCAACAGTAGGCGCAAAATTGGGTCGGCGGTGTCGATGCGTTGATTAACTTGGTCTGGGGTGACCAGGGAGAGAATGCAGTCCGTCAGGGCTGAAGCGGAAGCAGACCGAGGTTTGGCATCTACCAGGGCCAATTCTCCAAATAAACTGCCCGGTTGGAGTATATTCAACACTAGGCGATCGCCCTGGAGTTCTGTCCAAATTTCTACTTGCCCCTCTTCGACAATGTAGGCATAATTTCCCCGGTCTCCCTGGCTAAAAATCAGATCACCAGCCCGGTAATGACGGGTTGTAAGTAGGGCATTGGGGGGAGTCATGGTGGTTGGGGATTTGGCAATGAAATTGTGCGATTAGTCTGTAATCAAGCTAAATTAACGCTTTCCCATGGGGCAATTGTCAAAAATTGTGACCTTTCCCCTCCAAGGTAATGTTCCTGGACAAACAGAGGCTAAACTTGGAAGGCTTGTTGCTTTGCCCCCCTGGTAATGGTTAACGGATTTAAATGGCCCTGAAAGCCCTAAACCCTAACACCTCCTTGATTGTATGACGCTCATCGACACCAACAGTC
>NZ_JADEWJ010000079.1:0-14219 GCF_015207725.1 Synechocystis sp. LEGE 06083 | reverse complement strand
TGGTTTACGTTGAGATACCAAATAATTTCGGTTTAATGATGCCCTGGCAAGATTGGCGCATTGGTCTGCCCCTACTGCTGGCGACCGCCATTATGATTTACCGGGGCTGGCGCCTTAGTCGGGTTAAGTACTGTGCTGTGGACCAACATTTTGTACGGGCAAATTTGGACAATCAACCCCTGGGAAAAGTACCTACCGACGCGGTGGAAGCCGTATTAACGGTGGGGCAGGAAAAGCCAGAAATTTTGGTCTTAACCGCCAGCCACAGTCTAGTCATTCCCTCTTTCCAACGGCTAGAAGAAGCCCTCACCTATACCTGTATCCTCAGCAAGGCGATCGATGCATTTGTCTTAGCCAAACGTCAACCAGAAGCCACTGAAACTACCATACATCCAAAGGAATTTGGGGACGAACCTTAAGCCGTACCAATACGCCGGTCAAATTATCGTGGCCATTGTATTCATTGGCCGCCTCCATCAATTTTCTCAGTCCCCGGTCCACGTCTTGACTAGAGCTAACATAGGGCAGGAGTAATTCTTGCCAATGCTCCTCGACAAAATCATTGTCGGAAATGCCATCAGAACAGAGCAGAATCAGGCAATCTTCTTCAATTTCAAAGATTTGTACATCTGGTTTGATATAGCTACTACTGTGGGGACCTAAGGCCTGGGTCAACTGATAGGCATCGGGGCGGGCATAGGCCAAATCCGGCTCCAGTCCGTTGAGGATGGCCTGTTGGCCCACTTCGTGATCCACCGTCAACTGTTCTAAACCGTTTTTGCGGGTGACTCGGTAAATACGACTGTCCCCCACGTGGGCGATCGCCATGGTGGTGTCCTTAACCAGCGTCATTACCAGAGTGGTGCCCATGCGGCCACTACCGGAGCTGGCATTACTTTGATTAACTTCGTAAATTTTTTGGTTGGCCAGGCCAATGCCTTCAGCAATGGTTTTTTTATCAGGCAACTTATTGGCCATGACAATTTGGAAATATTCCAGCAGGGTTTTGACCCCCATTTGACTGGCCACTTCCCCGGCGGCATGGCCTCCCATACCATCACAGACTACATAAATTCCTTGGGCTTTGATGGTCTTGCCATGGTTGTTGCGATGGGTTTCCACATCTGTTGTGATGCCAAAAAAATCTTCATTGTGCTGCCGGTGCCCACCCCGGTCAGTGTAGCCCGCATCCACCAGGCTAATTAACTGCATAGGCAATACCGCCGTGGGGACATCGTCTACCTCTTCCGAGTCAAACACATTGGCATCGGGCATGGTCACCGGGTTAGTACCGGAGGGAATTTCATCCCTTTGCAGAGCGCTTTCCCCACTTTCGATCGCCGCAAAAACCTCATCTGGAATCTGCTCGAAATCCACTTCATGGATGGTGAAATCTTCCCCTTCTTCCTCCACCGTAATCACCAAATCTTCGATGTCCGTAAATAAATCGTCCATGTCTTGGTACTCACCCTGGGCCGCTTTTTGTAATATCGCCAACAATTCTTCTCCCGCCGAGGGGACCGGACTAAAATAACCATGTAATAGATCGCCAAATTCCTCTAGGGAAACCGGAGAGCTGCCATTGGCATAAATTTGCTCTAGGGCGATGTTTTGGTCTTCGTCCACCCGCAGATTTTGCGCCATCAACAGTCCTTTCCCCCAGCCGGCTGAGGCAAGTTGATGCCAGAGTTGGAAAAGTTGATTAATCCAGAAAACCATTTCCAGCCCAGGCAGGGAGTCCCCTTCGTCCCGCAGGATGTCTGCCAACACATCCCATTCAGAACGGTCTTCCATTAACACAAAACCATAATCTCCGTCACACCAGGCATCGTAGGCTTCGGGGATTTTGGGCACCAATTCCGGAAAGCGAAAATAAGGAATAATCGCCTTGGGTAAATTCAAGCTCGACCAGGTGTCATCGGCCATAATTTCCCCGTCGGACATTTGGGGTAATCGGGCTAACAGGTCTCCCTGTTGGGATAATAATGCTTTCAGTACGGATGGTTGTAGGGGCTGGCAATCCACCACCCTACTTTTGAGCATAATTTGTTCCCCTCCCCCAAACTCACCAATGGTAAAGGGATTTTCTTCCACGGGAGTCAGTAATTGGTAGCGTTGACCCACATCAATAAAATTTTCATAAAGCTTGATCTTTTGGGGATCAAAACTTTGCTCCGGTTCCCCGTCCGGGCCCACTGCCACTGGCACTGTCACCAACACCTTTAATATCTGACCGGCGATCGCCCCACAATGGGGACAATGGGCCTCTCCGTACTGCACCATTTCTCCACACTGATTACAGGGACGTTCCTTCAGGGACGCGCCACATTTTTGGCAAACACTGTCACGGTTAGGATTTTCGGCGGAGCACTGGGGACAAATCAGCATAATTTAGGCGAGACGCAATGGACTGAGGTAACTGGGACAAATGACAACCAGTTTTTTCCAGAAAAAGCCCCACTTTGCCCATAAAACAACAATCAAGCTGCGCCGGGACAAAAACCGTGACTACAGGCGAGGAGGGGAGATTTCCAGGGAGACGCTAATTTTTCAAGACTATCTCCCCCATGGTAAATACCTTATCTCAAAAATCAGACACTACTTCAATAAACTCTGCTTTTGTCGGCATTACCTCACTTAATAATCGGTTTAGCCAGTTCTTAACTCCCATTATTGGTGATATGGCTCCCCTAACGCCTCATGTGGGGTAAAGACTTTATGTAATGGTGCGATGGTTTGATGCTCGTCAATTTAGGAACCAGAATATCGTCGTTCCGGAAACAAAGTTAAGAGCAATTGATTAATATAAACCTGACCCACCACGGGCGGCTTTTCCTTGATTTCTTCTGGGACTAACGGCGTAGTGGTGACCACAGTTGGAGCGGTTGGTACCGACTCCCTAGGGAGTTGATTGGGGGGAATATGTTCCTGTGGTTGGGCAGGATCTGGCATTGTTTCCTTTGCCATGGATTCTTTGGGTTTATCCGAGGGGGAATCCGTCCTAGGGGCAGGGGGGTCGTTGTCCCAGGGGGAAGGAATCGGGGCGATGGGATTTGCTATCGAAGCGGAATTTTCTTCGGTAACGCTATCACTAGTTGGAGCACTGGCGGTTACCGTCTGGGCACTGACAACCCGATTAATTAGTAAAGATCCAGGGGGAATCAGGGCCTGGGCATCAATGTTTTGTTGAAAAACGGTGCTCCGGGAACCGAGGCAGGCTGTTTGTCCAATGGTCACTGGCCCAATGAGCAGACAACCAGGGGCGATCGCCGCCTGAGCTTGGATTTGGACATCACCGGCATGGGCGGTAATTACACTGCCTAAACCAATGCAGACCCCGGCGTCAATGGTAATTTGACAATCCGGAGCCGCTTCTAAAATAACCCCCGGAGCAATCACCGCTGTTTCGTGAATGACCACGTTACCACTCACAAAATATTCAGAAAGACTAACACTGTGAACGGGCGGTAACTGCATGGCAAAATCCGGAGGGCTGGTCGACTAGTGGTTACTAGGGACGCTGAATAATGGTTTCCAACACCCGTCGTTTAGCCGCCGGATCAATGCCCAACAAGCGGACATATTCGCCATTGTGGTCTGCCAAGCAACCTTCTAGGGCCCGCAACACTTCCGACTCGTGGGTACTGGTGATGGGGGCACAACTCTGCCAGGATTTGGCTTTAAAGCGGCGTTTATCCGTATGTTCGGTGCCAATTTTGTAACCTTGGGCCAGGAGGGAACGCACCTGGGTGACCACACTATTGTCTAAACGCACAGCGGAGTTACCATAGCTGCTGCCGTTGCTACCGCCAAAGCCATTGCTGGAAGCACTACCAGTGCTACTAACACTAGCCGAAGACGGCGATCGCCCGGAAGTAACGTTATCCCCCGGACGTTGGATAATTTGTTCCAACACCCGTCGTTTTGCTCCCCGGTCAATGCCGATAATCCGCACATACTCCCCGGCATGGTCAGCGAGGCAGGCTTCCAATTTGGCTAAAACTTCAGCTTCCCGACCCCCGTCAATGGTGGGACAGGTATCCCAGGATTTGGCTTTAAAGCGACGTTTATCCGTGTGTTCGGTGCCAATACTGTGACCATTAGCCAGTAACCCCCGCACCGTTGCTACTACCTCTGGGGTTAAACCACCACCGCTGCTATTACCGGGGGCACTCACTGGAGCCGATTTATAGGTGCCGGCGCTGCTAGCACTGCTGGACTTGCTGACACCATTGCCATTGGGACGGTGTACAACAATTTCTGCCAGTCGCCGTTTACCCGCCGGATCAATGCCGATAATGCGTACATATTCATTGGTGTGGTCAGCAATGAAACGATTTAATTCCTGCAGAGCTTCCCCTTCCCGATGACTGCTAATAGTCCCCCCGGTCAACCAAGAGCCGGTTTTGAAGCGACGGGCGCTGGCATATTCCAAACCAATTTTGCAACCCTGGTGCAACAGAGCGCGCATCTGATTAGCACTGTCCCCAGCTAAGCTTCCTCCCTGGGCCGCGCTACTCCGGCTGGCACTGCCACTGCTCAAGGCCTTGGTCGTGGTGGTGCCCCGACTGGGGGAACCGGGTACATCGCCGGGGCGTTGGATAATCACTTCCACCACCCTGCGCTTGGCCCCCTGGTCAATGCCAATTAGGCGCACATATTCCCCCGCAAACTCCTGGAGCCAACCTTCCACCGTGGCAATGACCTGGTCGGGGCGGAAACCATCGGCGGTGCCACAGCTCTGCCAAGATTTAGTTTTGAAACGTCGTTCGTTGGCGTGCTCTGCCCCAATACCATAGCCCTGGGCCAGGAGGGAGCGGATCTGGTTGGTAATGTCAGAATTAATACTCATGTTGTCTATGGAATTTATATAGGGAGTTTCGGTAACGGGGGTAACAGCGGGGAGGGACTCCGGCAAAACACAGACGGCGGGACTATTCCCCTGGGTCGGGGAAGAACTTTCCCCTTGCATGGCCGCAATCTGCTGGACAAAATGGCGATCGCCAGCTTGCACATCCGGCAAACTATCTGCTTGGTGTTGCTGGGTAATCATGGCACCGGAGGGCACCAACTTGTTGGGGGGAATTTCCACATTCTGGACAAGGGAATGCATCATCACCACCGCCCCGTCCCCCACCCGTGCATTGAGCACAGTGGAACGGAAACCAATGAAGCAATTAGCCCCTAGGTAAGCTGGGCCGTGAATCAAAGCCAAATGGGCCACACAGGTGCCCGGCCCAATCCAAACAGAATATTCCTGGTCATCGTCCCCCAGTACCCGACCAGTTTCTAGGCCGTGGATTACCACTCCGTGCTGAATTAAAGCATTATTGCCAATCCAAAAGGGGGTGCCCTCGTCGGCTCGGATGGAGCTACCAGGGGCAACACTGACCCCAGGTTGAATGCGCACATCCCCCACCACATTGGCAAACGAATGCACGTAGGCCGTCGGGTCAATTTGGGGGTCTGCTAAATGTTTGGACCAAGGCCTGGAGGCCAAGGCGGTGCGAGATCCCATGCAATAGTTCCTCCTAGATACAGCGAACAACCAGCCCAGGGGCTTTGCTAGCACTGCATCGGGTTCAAATACGTCCCAAGCAAAACCCTATTCCCCCAGTGGATAGGAAGGATGGGAAAAGGGGGGGAGCACTATCTCCCATCATCCCTCTTGTTATAGAGGGAGCCACTAGCCACATTAACCGTGTCGATAATGCCCACCACCATGGCATCCAGGGGGCGATCGCCATTACCCCGTTCCTTACGGGCGGCACTACCCCGGGCCACCAGCACCCATTCATTCAAGCCTGCCCCCACCACATCGCCGGCCACCTCATAGCGTTCTAGGGGTTGGCCTTTGGTGTCGAGGAACTGAACCAGAAGCAGCTTGACGCCGGTCAAGTTTGGTGTCTTCGATGTACTGACCACGGTCCCCAAAACTTTGGCAAGTTGCATGGCTTAATTGGGCTCAAAATTTACAGGGAAAACTAACGGCGGATAATGGAAGGGTTAACGATTTCCCGGAACTGTTCCACTGCTTCGGTGTAGCGAATGGGAAGAACATACTCTAGGTTTTCGTGGGGACGGGCAATAATGTGGTTAGACAAAACCTCACCACCGTTCACCCGACGGATGTTCTCGATGCCAGCGGTAACCGAGGCCTGCACTTCAGACACGTCACCCCGCACAATCACGGTAACCCGACCGCTACCAATTTTTTCGTAGCCCACCAGGGTAACCCGGGCGGCTTTCACCATGGAGTCGGCGGCTTCCACAACGGCGGGAAACCCGAGGGTTTCAATCATTCCAACTGCAATTGACATAGGTTTAAGTTACTCCCAGGGAATATCAAATCAAAAAATCAAAATTACGCTGATCAGCGCCCACGGCTCAGGCTCGGCAGTGCCGGCTATTCTGTGTAGTTGACTACCGATCGCCAAGCAAAGGGGAATTAATATGTCCGAAATTGTTCAACTTCTTCGGTGTAGCGAATGGGAAGGACGTATTCCAGGTTTTCGTGGGGACGGGCGATGATATGGGTGGAAAGCACTTCGCCACCGTTGACTCGGTTAGCGGCTTCAATACCAGCGGAAACAGAAGCTTGTACTTCGGACACATCCCCCCGCACAATGACGGTAACCCGACCGCTACCGATTTTTTCGTAGCCCACCAGGGTAACCCGAGCGGCTTTAACCATGGAGTCGGCCGCTTCTACAACAGCGGGGAAGCCACGGGTTTCGATCATTCCAACTGCAATGGACATGGGGGATAGTCTCCTAGAATCGTGAAAGGGCGGGTAAAAGTTAGCAGGCGAGTTCGACTGTGGTCAGAGGCAGAGCCGGATCTGGCCATTCCCACCAAGGGAGCAAAACTCAGAACCCGATTGATTGCCTAACAGTCCACAGTAACAGCTTTGGTGAACGGAAAAATCAAGAGAATTTCAGAGCAGATCTTAGGAACCCAAGACAAACCCCCGACACAAAAAGTATCGGCTCCTGACAGACTTTCCTGCTGTTGAGGTCGAATTTAGGAGGATAAATAAAAAATTTACGGAAATTTGATTATCTACCCTATGAAAAGCATAGGAAACCTTGGGCCCTTTGACAATATAAGGGATTATGATAATTTTTAATTCGACTGTTCAGCATTGCTAATCAAAAAAAATTAGGGGGCGATCGCCGCTGCCGACGCTCATTCATATGATCAATTAACCGATGGCTATGGGCACCTAGGGGAGATCCGTTTCCCCCATGAGGTAAACGTCACAGGCTTTAGCCGCCCCTCGACCTTCATTGAAGGCCCAGACCACTAAACTTTGACCCCGGCGACAGTCCCCAGCGGCAAAGACACCAGGAATACTAGTTTCATACTGGCCATATTCGGCTTTGATATTGCCCCGGCCATCTTTAGCTAGTTTCATTGTGTCCAGCAGTTGACTTTCCGGCCCCAGGAATCCCATGGCCAGCAGTACCAACTGGGCCGGTCTGACCTGTTCCGTACCGGCCACTTGCTGGGGAATAAAGCGTCCCTGATCATCCTTTTCCCAACGCACATCCACCGTGTGCACCGCCTTAACCCGCCCTTGGTCGTCCCCTTCAATTTTAGTGGCGGTGGTGAGATAACTGCGGGGATCGTGCCCATAGACGGCGGCGGCTTCTTCCTGGCCGTAGTCCATTTTGTACACTTTGGGCCATTCTGGCCAGGGATTATTGGCGGCCCGTTCCTCGGGGGGTTTGGGCATAATTTCCAGTTGCACTAAGCTTCTGCAACCGTGGCGGAGGGAAGTCCCCACGCAGTCAGTACCAGTATCTCCCCCACCGATGATCACCACGTCCTTGTCTTTGGCACTAATAAAGTCCGGACCGGCAGCCTTATTTAAAATTGCCTTAGTGTTGGCGGTCAAAAATTCCATGGCAAAGTGAATACCTTCCAATTCCCGACCGGCGATCGCCAAATCCCTGGGCTTAGTGGCACCGGTACAAAGCACCACCGCATCGTAGTCTTTGAGTAGGGTTTCTGGGGGTAAATCCTTGCCAATTTCGGTATTGCAAACAAAGGTGACTCCTTCCGCTTCCAGTACGTTCAACCGGCGGAGCACCACCTCTTCTTTGTCCAACTTCATATTGGGAATGCCGTACATGAGCAAACCACCGGGGCGGTCTTCCCGTTCGTAAACCGTCACCCAATGGCCCGCCTTATTCAGTTGGGCAGCGGCGGCCAAACCAGCGGGGCCAGACCCCACCACCGCTACTTTTTTCCCAGTACGTTTTGCGGGTGGTTCCGGGGTCACCCAACCTTCCTGCCAACCCTTTTCGATGATGGAATATTCAATGTTTTTGATGGTCACCGGGGGATTGTTGATGCCCAACACACAGGAGCCTTCACAGGGAGCGGGACAAACTCGACCGGTGAATTCGGGAAAATTATTGGTTTTATGGAGGCGGTCTAGGGCTTCCCGCCACAGGCCCCGATAGACTAGGTCGTTGAATTCCGGGATGAGGTTATTGATCGGGCAACCACTGGCCATGCCACTGATCAAATTACCGGTGTGGCAAAAGGGCGTGCCGCAATCCATGCAACGGGCCCCTTGGGTTTCCACCTGTTGGTCGGGCATGGTTAGGTGGAATTCGTCCCAATTCCTCAGGCGATCGCCAGGGCTTAACTCTTGGGGAATTTCGCGGGTATATTCCAGAAAACCAGTGGGTTTGCCCATGCTCGTAGTTACCTCTTGTGGTGGGGGCCATCGCCATAAATTGGGGCTTAAGCCTAGTTTAAAGCAGTTCCCAACCAATGGAGGGTAACTTTTATCGAGATTTGCTGGCCATGTTGCTTTTTGTTACAAATCCCCTCGCTACCATCACCCTAGGTTGTTGGCAAAAATCCCCGACGGGGGAATGCCCAGGCCCCGAATAACAATGATATTTTGGGAAATGGGCAATCCAAACGGGCAAAAGTCAAAGCATTTTTACTCAAAAATCAGCAATCAAACCATGGTCAATCCCATTGTGGTAGCGGCTAAACAGGGTCAATGGCAATTGGTGCAAAAACACTTATTTACTGCCACCCCAGACCAGGTTAATCAAAGGGATGCCAGGGGACTGACAGCTTTGATGTATGGCGTAGCGGCCCTGGAAATGATCACCGTCAAACAACTACTCCAAGCGGGGGCTGACCCCAACCGCTCCCGGCCGCCCCATGGCATTACCCCCCTAATGTTGTTGGCGGGGCTACAGTACCACCCCAATGACGCTGAAAAAAATCTGGCTCAACAGGCGATCGCCGCAGTGTTAATCGAATTTGGCGCCGAGGTAAATCAAGGCAACGATGACGGTACCACGGCGTTGATGATGGCGGCCTATCGCAATAATTTGCCGTTGGTGGAAACCTTATTAAGGGTAGGGAGCAAGGCCCAGATCCAGGATCAACAGGGCACAACGGCGCTGGAATGGGCCATTAAACAGCAAAATCTGGCCATGGTACAGAAGCTGGTAAGGCACCAAGCTAGGCTGGATCTGAGGGATGGGGATGGCAATTTACCCCTGACCCTGGCCATCAAAATAGCTGGCCAAGCCATCGTTGATTGTTTACTGCAAGCCGGTGCCCCTTGGGATCAAAATGGTTGGTTCACAGCGGTGGAGGAAGGCAACACTTTTGCCGTCCAAGCATTAATTGAAGCTGGTTATCCCCTCGCCCAAGCTGGAGAAGCCGGAGATACAGCCTTACATCTGGCCTGTTTGGAAGGTTATGAACCCATGGTGGCGGTTCTATTAAAAAATGGCCCCAGGGATATGGTGAATACGGTTAATCAAGCGGGGGACACGGCCATACATTTGGCGATCGCCCAGGGACATTTGGGGATTGTGGGTCAACTTCTCAATGCCGGGGCCGATGGTAATTTCTCCGGCAAAGGGGAACCGCCACTCCTCACAGCTCTAACTGCCACCCATGGGGATGCCCAGACCCAAGCGGCCATGGTTAACGCCCTAGGGCAGGCAGGAGTTGACCTCGATCAAACCCTATGGGAGGGAAAAACCCCTTTAATGCTGGCGGCCATGGAAAATCTGAGTGCCGTGATTACCACCATTGCTAATTATGCTGTCCAAGTTAACCGTGGTGATCCCAGCGGCTCCACTGCACTGATGTGGGCTTGTCATCGGGGCCATGGAGAGGCGGCGCAAACCCTACTGGCTAAGTTCCCCGCTTTGGACGTTAACCTCAAAAACCAGGGTGGGCAAACAGCCCTCGATTTAGCACGCTTGAATCGTCATTGGCCCATTGTGGCGTTGCTGGAATCCCATCTTTCCTGTAGCGCCTAAGCGCCTAATTGTTAACTAGAAACTTTGTTCGACTGTAATTTTCACTTCTCAACCATGGTTAATTCTCTGCCCTCTCCTCCCCAACCCTTGCCCGATCATCTACTGGGGGAAAGTTGGCAATTTGTCGCTCTGCCGGCCCAGGATATCTGGCCCTATTTTGGCGATCGCCCGATGCGTTATCAAGCCATGCCGGAGCATTTGTCCCCCCTCCAGCTAGGTTTAGCCGCGGATTTGTCCATACCCGGCGTGGTTATTTATGGTGGCCGCCAATGCCGTCAGATTGGTCAATGGTTAGCAGAACAACAACCAACAAGTCTGCTCTATATTGCCGAAGACCCCCAACAATCAGGAGGACTGGTACTTCATACCCAAACCGGCGATCGATGGGTGATGGTCACCTTTAAAGACGGGGAAATGGCCACAGCGGCGGGGGTATTTAATCAGCGGCAACAAAAGGCCAAAGGCTTACATTTTTTATGGCTCCAGCCCGATGATTCTGGGGTCACCACCACCGGATTTTGGTTATTGAGAAAGCAAAAATAGAACTCCATGCTTTGCGTCTAATCTTATTTCCCCCCTGCTTTTTTAGGAATGAGTAGGTAGATTATTTATGCTTAACAGAGTCGCTAAGGTATCTGAGTAGCACAGCAAAATTTTTACGTAAGTATTGCGACTGTTTCATCTGTATCAAGTTAATTGGAAATTTGCTGTCAATTGTTTAGTTATCCCTGACATTATCATTGTTTTTCTTTCTCTCTTTCTTGATAAAGTAGCCATTTTTTCTCCTAGTAATTTTCATTTTCTTGAATCTATAGCATAGAGTGGCGGGGGTCACGCCAAACTTTTGGGCCCTTTCGATCAATGGGGTGTGGGGATTTTTTTCGACGTCTTCTTCTAGTTCCTTCACATCTATTTTTCGGCGGCGATTTTCCACCTTGGTGGGGGCTAAATCTTCCCTGCCCAACCAACGATAAATGGTTGCTTTGCTGACTTTGAATGTTTTGGCTGCTTTGGTTACACCACCACCTTCTTCTATGAACTGTATAACCTTCAATCGCAAATCAAGACTATAGGACATAATCGTTTTGATGACAGATAAATCGACGGTTCATTTTGTCCTATGGTAGCATAACTGCCTCATTCTTAGTTAAAGTAAGTCCACTGGTTGGCACTCTAACTCTGACCATGAAGATGTTGATACAATTCAGCCCAAGCCGTTGATCAAATCTGTGAATGTCCAACAAACTACGCTGCTAAAAATTGACTGAGCCAATCCTTTAATATCCAAGTAGCCCGGCAATCATCTTCGTTGTAACGCAAAATCAATTCTAAAAATTGGTGATCGCCACTGGTCAACCAATTATCATACCAACAGACTGATTGGTCGCCGCTGGCCTGGGCATCCCGCCACTGAAAACCTAACCAACTGGCTAAGGATTTGAGGGAATAACTTTCCACTGGACAAATCACATGGTTGGTGACGTAGTGATGCAAATCTACGCATTGATCTAACATTTGTTCCCGCAATTTAGGCGGTGTGCCGTAGAGTTTACCCAAGCGCTTGATGGTTTCCCGTTCATATTCGGAGAAATGATAAATAGGAGCATCGGGATAACTTTGAATTAAATCAATAAACTCTTGCCAAATAATGCCTTCTTCTTCTGGATTATGGGCCAAAAAACCATAGAATTTTTCCGTTTTTTCCTCTCGATTCACCACCACTACCCCCAGCAAATAATCCAAATTTCGTTCTGGTTCCGCTTCGATGTCGAAATATAATTCCACCGTCGCCTGGGGCAGGGGGGAGGCCACTGTGGTTTTTAGGAGAGGGCGTTTTTCCACCAAGGCCAAGGCCTGTTGCTGTAACTGCCTGGCGATTGTCGAGCCCATTAATTCCCCCACCTGGGCCGCCTGGAGTCGCGCTAGGGAGTCAATGGTCAAGACTCCCACCATTTGCAAGGATTCATAGCGGCTGGGGGTGACTCCGGGGACGAGGGAAAGGTGTTGCTGCTCCTGGGCAATGGCGTAGCAATGGTCATACCAGTGGCAGAGATTACACCGTTGGCGGGAAATAAATACCTCCGGTTCCCGTTGATGAATTAGGGTTTGCACACAGTCGGCTAGGGTTTGGTGAAAGCGGGGCAACCATTCCCACAAATCCACCGAGTAAGAATTACCCCGCCGCAGAATAATTTCTACCCAACGGGGCAACGATCCCTGATGCACTGCCAACAACTGGGCATAGAAAGCGGCTAGAATCTTGTATTCTGGTTTTGGCCGACGGCCCAACTGGATACTCACTGGCCGATATTGCCAGGGGCCCCAACGGGATTCACCGGCAATTTTAACCAACAGATGGGGATGGCCCAACAATTCTAGTACTGGCAAATGGCCGTTATGGTCGGTGTTTAAATTGACCGGCAGACTGTGGTAAAGATAACCCCGATAAATGCAATCCACTCCCTGGGCCATTAGGCTTTTCGTTTCCTGGGCCCGCTCCTGGCCAAGGTGGGTGGGGGTTTCGGGTTCCCGGTAATGGGGAAACTGTTCTTCCAGAACTTCTTGGATATGTCTTTGGCTTTCCTGACGTAGTTTGAGTAAAAAATCCCGCTCCGGGCGGCGTTCCTCACTGGAGCCGTGGGTGTTGAGATAGGCCCGGCGTTGACAACGTTTATAGTCCAGCAGGAGGGTATCGGTAACTAGCATAGGGGCCCAGTTCCTGGTGGACGGCAATTATTTAGGGTGGTTACCCCCCAATGGTTTTGATGCTGGCGGGGAAATTCACTGAGATCATCCACAAAGTTCACAAGTCTAGAGATTTTGCCCAAGTTACCCCCCATTATTCTACGAATCCGAAAAAAGTTGCAGAAGTCCTGCCCCACCAGGGATGATGTTAACTTGTTGCTCAACTCTGTCTCCTGTCGGTAAAGTTTATTCTCCATGACCACCCTGACCCCTTTTATCCCCTTAAATTTCCCGATTACGGCGATCGTTGGCCAAGAAGCGATCAAACTAGCCCTACTCCTAGGGGCGATCGATCCGGGGTTGGGGGGCATTGTGATTGCGGGACGGCGGGGCACAGCGAAATCGGTCATGGCCAGGGCAATTCACACCCTGTTACCCCCCATTGAAATTATTAAGGGCAACCGTTACCAATGCGACCCGAAAAATCCCGGCAGTTGGGACGATGACACCCTCGAAAAATTTGCCGATGTTCCCCTGGATCAGTTGGAAACCGAGGTCATTCCCGCTCCCTTTATCCAAATTCCGTTGGGGGTAACGGAAGATCGGCTGTTGGGGTCGGTGGATGTGGAAAAATCCGTTAAACAGGGGGAAGCGGTATTTCAGCCGGGCTTATTGGCCCAGGCCCACCGGGGAGTTTTATATATTGACGAGTTGAATTTGTTGGACGACCAAATTGCCAACCAATTACTAACGGTGCTAACGGAAGGCAAAAACCAGATTGAACGGGAGGGCATTAGTTTTCAGCATCCCTGCCAACCTTTATTGATTGCCACCTATAACCCCGAAGAGGGGCCGTTGCGGCGACATTTACTGGACCGCATTGCGATCGCCTTGAGTGCAGACGGTATTTTGGGATTGGATCAACGGGTAGCAGCGGTGGACCAGGTGCTAGCCTATGCCGATTCTCCCATTAGTTTTATTGACCAATACGACGCTGAATTGGACGACCTCAAAACCACCATCATTTTGGCCCGGGAATGGCTCAAGGAAGTAAGTCTAACCTCGGAGCAAGTGGGTTACTTAGTGGAGGAAGCGATCCGGGGTGGTCTCCAGGGCCATCGGGGAGAATTGTTTGCCATGCGGGTAGCGAAGGCGATCGCCGCTTTGGATGGACGCAGTGATGTGCAGGCTGATGATCTACGGCAAGCAGTGGAATTAGTG
>NZ_JADEWJ010000078.1:0-14233 GCF_015207725.1 Synechocystis sp. LEGE 06083 | reverse complement strand
CTCCTGCTCCGATTAAATTTGGTACCGATGGTTGGCGGGGGGTAATTGCCGCAGAATTTACCTTTGAGCGGGTGGCATTAGTAGCGGCGGCGGCGGCCCAGGTGTTGGCAGAAGAATTTGGCGGTAATGGTCGGGAACATCGCTTAATTGTGGGATACGATCGCCGTTTTATGGCGGAACAATTTGCACTGTTGGTGGCCCAGACGGTGCAGGAGTTGGGCTTTGAAGTGTGGTTGAGCGAATGTTATGCTCCCACGCCGGCCTTTAGTTGGGCGGCCCACCAGGAAAATGCCCTAGGCGCCTTGGTTTTAACTGCTAGCCATAACCCGGCCAACTATTTAGGGCTCAAGGTAAAAGGGGCCTTTGGGGGTTCTGTGGGGGGAGACATTACCGCAAAAATCGAAGCCCAATTACAAAATCCCTTGCTCCCGCCCTCATCAGGAGGCAGTTTGCGGTATTTTGATCCCTGGCCTAGTTACTGCCAGGGTTTACAGTCCAAAGTGGATGTGACACCAATTAGAACTGCGATTCAACAAGGAAAATTGCGGGTGTTTGCCGATGTGATGCACGGAGCAGCTGCCAGTGGCTTGGAACGGTTACTTGGTTGCCCCATCGATGAAATTAACGGCGATCGGGATCCCTTGTTTGGTGGTGGATCCCCGGAACCTTTGCCCAAATATGTCCCCAAATTATTAGCAACGCTGAAAACGGTGGCCGAAGCTGGTGGGCCAGAGTTGCGGGTGGGTTTGATTTTTGATGGGGATGCGGACCGCATTGCCGCAGTGGACGGCCAGGGCAATTTTCTCAGTTCCCAGGGTTTAATTCCCATTTTGATTTACCATCTGGCTACCCAAAAGGGCCTCCAGGGGGAAATCGTTAAAACCGTTAGCGGCTCCGACCTAATCCCAAAATTGGCAGAGCTTTACGGCATTCCCCTCACAGAAACGGCGATCGGTTATAAGTACATAGCCGACAGGATGTTAACTAGCCCAGTGTTGATTGGTGGGGAAGAGTCCGGTGGCATTGGCTATGGGAGTCACATTCCCGAACGGGATGCCCTGTTATCGGCCCTGTATGTGTTGGAAACGGTGGTGCAGTCCCGGCAGGATATTAGTAAGCAATATGGTCGGCTCCAGGAAAAAGTCGGCTTTGTTAGTGAATATGACCGCATTGATTTACCTTTGGCCAGCATGGCTGTCCGCACTGCCTTGGTACAAACCCTAAATGAAAACCCCCTAACGGAAATCGCTGGGGAAAAGGTGACAGATCTATTGACCACCGACGGCTACAAATTCCGCATGGCCGGTGGCGGTTGGCTATTAATTCGTTTTAGTGGGACGGAACCTTTACTACGGCTTTACTGCGAGGCTCCCACCAGTTCCCGGGTACAGACGGTGCTCCACTGGGCAAAGGATTGGGCAAATGCGGTAACGCCTGCCAAGCCTGCACAATCATCTCACTGAGGCGGTCCCTTTGGACGTAATCCAATAAACCATCCTCCGCCAAAATTTCCTGAACCACGTCATCCAAAGATTGCTCGTTGGCCCGGGCCCAGTTAATGACCCCGGCGATCGCCACTGCCACCAATTCCTCGTTAGCGGGGAAACGGCGTAGGGCATCTAGTTCGGCGTAGGTTTTGGGGATGGCGTAGTGCATAGGGTTGGAAGCTTAGCACGGTTTTCCCCATTAAGCAATGGTTAAGGCAGAAATAGTGGTCTGAAATGCAGTTAAGGCCAGATGCGAGTTAAGGAAAGCACAAAATCCGGCAGTACATCTTCTCCCGACAAAGTGTCCGGCTGTTGCAAGATTTCTACTGTTTTACCTGTGGAACGATAAATCTCCACTTGACAGTTCTGGGGATCGATTAACCAGCCTAAACGGGCACCGTTCTCCATATATTCCCGCATTTTTTCTTGCAAGGTAGACAGGCTATCAGTTTTGGAGCGCAATTCGACTACAAAATCGGGACAAAGGGGCGCAAATCCCTCTTTCTCCACTGGACTCAAGGCCTCCCAACGTTCACGACTGACCCAAGACGCGTCGGGGGTACGGGTAGAACCATTGGGTAAACGAAAACCACAGGAAGACTCAAATGCCACTCCCAACTCAGAATGGTTTTCAGCCCAATTCCAGAGCTGTGCAGTAATACTCAGATTACGGCGGCTGGACTCACTACCCGTTGGTGGGTTCACAATTAACTCTCCGTTGGCAGTTCTCTCTAAGCGTAGGTCTGGGTTGGCAACGGCGATCGCCAGAAATTGCTCCGGGGTCACGGTGAGGGGGGTTTCCGGTAAACAAATGGATAACTGCATAAAAATTTAAGCCCTACGTCCAACTACTTTCAGCCTATCAGTTCTGCTTCAAACTGGCTGGGTCACAGTTGGCACCCCCATTACCGGCATCAAATATGGGCGAAGGAGAATCAAAGCCAAGGTCAGAAACATGTCCATTCCCTGGTTTAATTCCCCTCCGGGGCGATCGCCATTGTTGATATTTTGAGATTGCTAGGGCTTTTTTTAACCCTGGGCCAAAACTCCAGCGGCGGCAGCCACCCCAGCTCCAGGGTTCACACCCTCATAACCAAGTTCAATCAAAGTGGCTTCCAAAGCCCCGATGCAACTGAGGATATCCCGGTCACAGACAAAGCCCAGGTGCCCAATGCGGAAGATTTTACCTTTGAGGTGATCCTGCCCACCGGCCATGGCAATGTCGAATTTTTTGCGCATGGTACTGCGAATTTTCTCCGCTTCCACTCCCAGGGGAGCAACGGCGGTAATGGCATTACTGGCCGCATTGTCAGGGGCAAATAGAGGTAGGTTCAAAGCTTTCATGGCCGCCCGGGTCGCATTGGTGTGCCGTTGATGGCGGGCAAAAATAGCCTCTAGGCCCTCCGCTTTCATCATTTGCAGAGATGCTTGCAACCCATACATTAGGTTGATGGGGGGAGTGAAGGGGGAGCTATCTTCATCGGTGGATTTTTTATATTTTTTCAAATCTAGATAGAAGCGGGGAATGGTGGCACTTTCATAAGCCTGCCAAGCTTTGCCACTGACGGAGACAAAACCTAGCCCAGGGGGAATCATGTAGCCCTTTTGGGAACCAGATGCCACCACGTCTAGACCCAGCTCATCGATCGCCACTGGAGTGGCTCCTAAACTGGTCACCGCATCCACAATCATTAACGCTCCACCGTGGGCTTTGGCAGCGGTATTGATGGCGGCCAAGTCATTCAGTACCCCCGTTGAGGTTTCGGAATGGGTAATGATCAAAGCTTTGATGGTCTTGGCAGTATCCGCTTCCAACAGCGTTTTAAAGGCATTGGGATCCAAAGGCTTGCCCCATTCGGCCTTAACTTCTTCCACTGCTAAACCGAAGGTTTTGGCCACCTTAACCCAACGATCGCCAAATTTACCGTTATTACCCACCAACACCCGATCGCCAGGGCTGAGGAAGTTAATTATGCCCGCTTCCATCGCCCCCGTGCCGCTGGTGGTCAGCATCAACACATCATTTTGGGTTTGGTGTAACCATTTGAGGTTTGCCGTCAGTTCAGCGATGATTTTGCTAAAATCACCACTGCGGTGGCCAATGGGATGCTTTGCCATGGCCAACAAAACTTTTTCGGGTACGGGAGTTGGCCCCGGAATCATCAACATTTGCTTATTGTCCATCGCGGTCAATCCTCCCCTTCGCTAAACGCAGTCAGGTAATTTTCTAGGGTTAATTTGTCGGTAATTGTTATCAATGCCGAGGTAATCGGGCATGATAGTTAGGCTTCCCATATTATCAAAACATGGCGCTGGCAAAATCTGCCCTGTGGCCCCGGCTTGATTTCCTTCGTTGACATTAAGGGCGCCTTAATACGACTGACTCTCCGGCGATCAGCCCCGTCAAGATTGTCTGGGTGCAAAAGCAGGACAGACCGTACAATGGGAAACAGTTAATCAAATGCACGCATAACTTGAATGTCCGCCATCACACTCACCCTCCTCCTGCCGGGTAAAAGCGTTGCTGTCCAGAGCTGGACCTTTGAATCGGAACGAAGCATCCGTGTGGGTAGGGCGGCGGATAACGATGTTGTACTCTACAGTGCTGTAGTATCCCGCCACCATTTAGAGCTCCGACCAGAAGGGGATGGTTGGGTTGCCGTTAACTTGGGGGCCAATGGCACCTATATGGAAGCGGAAACCGTGGAAGAACTCGTCCTAAAGGATGGCATGGTTCTGCGTCTAGCTAGTTCGGGACCCAAAATACAAATTCGCTTCCAGTCTGAACTCAGCACCCTGGAACGGGAACTAGCCAAACAGAATGCCGCTCCAGCCGGACCAGGGGAAGAACAGAAATCTCCCGGCCTCCACCCTGGGGATTCGAAAGAGACGGTTATTAATTAGATTTGAGGGTAATTTTGGAACTTAATATAAGGGGGATGCCTACCCTCGACAAGGCTTGAGCAAATCCTAAATCCTCGGCGATCGCCCCTAGCCTTTGGGTTTGGTATTCACACTCACTGGCCCATTGACCAAGGTTTGGCAAGCGAGGCGAAAGTTGTCGGGCTTTTTGCGTAACACCCTATTTTCAAAATCGGTTTTGGGGGAAAGATTTTCCATGCCCGCTGTGATTTCCACTATGCAAGTGCCACATTGGCCGTAGCCGCCACAGTTCATCAACTTTCCCTTCAAAGTGTAAATATCAACGCCATTCTGCAGGGCTTTTTCCCTTAGGTTGGCACCCTGGGCCACAATAATATCTTTCTGCTCTTTGACAAAGGTAATGGTCACCGCAATTTCCTCCTGTCCTCAGGGGACGAACTATATTAAGAAAGTTTACGGGATTATGTTGCCTCGGGAAAATTTGTCGGTGGGGGGTTTACCGACCGATCGCCGGGGGAGAACACCAAGATGGTTTTATAAAGTTTTGTTACAATGGCAGAAGAAATTCTCAGAAACCTAGCCATGACAGCCCTGACCCTCGAACAAATTGCCAGCCAACTCGACAGCCCCAATTCCCGCGATCGCCTCATTGCCCTAGCTTCCCTTAGACCCTATTCCAGCGAGGAAGCGGTGCCTCTGATTAAGAAAGTTCTGGATGACGATACTTTGCAGGTGCGTTCCATGGCGGTGTTTGCCCTGGGCATTAAGCAAACGGAGGAATGCTATCCCATTCTGGTTAAGCTGTTGGAAACCGATGAAGATTACGGCATCCGGGCCGACGCGGCGGGGGCCCTGGGTTACCTAGAAGACGAACGGGCTTTCCATCCCCTCTGCCGAGCTTTTTACGAAGATACGGAATGGCTGGTGCGATTCAGTGCGGCGGTGGCCCTAGGCAATTTAAAAGATATTCGAGCCCAAACTGTCTTGCTAGAAGCGCTGAAAAGTGATGAAGCAGTGGTGCAACAAGCGGCGATCGCAGCTCTAGGGGAAATTGGCGCGGTGGATGCAGTGGAGGCGATTTTGGCGTTTGCTTCCCACGAAGATTGGTTAATTCGCCAAAGATTAGCGGAAGCCCTGGGGAATTTACCCTGTGACCAGAGTCGTTCCGCTCTGACTTTCATGGTTAGGGACGAACATCCCCAAGTGTCCCAGGCGGCCCAGCTATCCCTACAAAAATTAGAATTGCCTAGCTAGGTTATCTGTCCAAGTTTCCCCCATTCAATCAAAGGTTGTAACCAGGGGAAAAGAAAACAATTCCTCACCAGTCCATTTCTCCCACTATTCCGGCTGGAGAAGTTTGGAAATTTCCCTTTGGGGCGGATACTCCTGGCGATATTGCACGGCCGCATGGCGGGCATCGGTGATTAACCAATCCAAAGCCGCTGCCTGCACATCGATCGCCGCTCCGGTTTTATCCACACAGTAACGACCAAACACTAATTTATCGACCAAACGGGCCCCGGGGCCTAAACGGGAATACTCAAAAATTACGCTGTTGTCCACCACCGCCCCCTGACAGATCAGGCAACTGGGGCCAATCATGGAGGGGCCAATGATTTTTACCCCATCTTCGATGCGGGTCATACCACCGATATACACTGGGCCCTCAATTTCGATATTGTCCCAGTTAGCGGCCACGTTAATGCCGGTATATACTCCCGGTCTAACTTCAATGCCGGGAATTTGTACATTTTTTATTTCCCGGGAAAGTACCCCCCGGATGGCCTGCCAATAGTCCGGCACTTTGCCAATATCCACCCACTCAAAGTCCATATTGACCGCGTAAAAGGGCAGGCCGCTGTCCACCAGCTTGGGAAATAGATCCCCCCCCAGGTCGTATTCCTGACCAGAGGGAATGTAGTCAATCACTTCCGGCTCAAAAATATAAATGCCCGTGTTAATTTCTGTGCTCAGGGCCTCTTCCACCGCTGGCTTTTCCTGGAAGGTTAAAATTTTGCCATTGTCATCAGTAACTACTACGCCATAGCTAGAGACCAATTCCCTGGGCACGGTTTTGGTGATAATGGTGGCGATCGCCCCCTTTTCCCGGTGGAGCTTGACCGCAGTGGTGAGGTCCAAATCAATTAGTGCATCACCACAAAGCACCACAAAAGTATCGTCAAAAAAGGGATTGAACTCCTGAATTTTTTTTAATCCCCCCGCCGATCCGAGGGCTTTGCCCACCAGGTCGCCATCGACAATATTGCCTTCAAAAGAATAGGCTATTTGTACGCCGAACCTCTGCCCATCCCGAAAATAACTCTCTATCTCCTCCGCCAGATGACTCACATTGACCATGATTTGATCAAAACCGTGTTGCCGCAATAACTCCAGCAAAAATTCCATCACTGGTTTTTGCAGAATGGGGATCATCGGCTTGGGAATGGTGTGGGTGATTGGTCTGACCCGAGTGCCCTTGCCGGCGGCCAAAATCATGGCTTTCATCAACAATTTTCCTCAAACTCAATCACACAAATTGGCATAGCTCCCAGCCAGTCTATCAAGATTCTTCCCGCTACTCCAATAAGCATAGCTGAAAGCTTGGGTTGGTAACCAACCCCCTGGTGACCGCCAGGAAAAAAGAAGAAGCTGTCTCCATCATCTTTGCCCTAATCACCGCCCAAATGGCGACTTTCCATGGCCAGGGGTAAAAAAATGGGCAGTTCCCAGGGGGCTTCCGCCACCGGAATGTTAGCTTTCTCAAAGGCTTGTACCGTTTGCTCGACGCTGGTTAAGAGGGGACGTTTATGGGACAGTTGGTTGGCCACAATGGTTAGGGAGTCGCCAAAGTGCCGTTTGATTTTTGCGCCCCGCCCCGCCAGATAGGCCACCACTGGTTTTTCAATGGCGGAGGCCACATAATCCGCCGCCCTCATTTCCCCGTTACTGTTGGGTTGCCCCAGCAATAAAATAGTTTCCGTTTGTTCGTCTTCTTCCAGCACCTGGAGCCATTGCTCAAAGTTGGAACCATTGAGGCCATCGGTGCCCAGGCTAATCACCATGGATTGCCCCAGGCCGGCTGCGCTTAAGGTTTGGGCAATGTCGTCGGTGAGGCGATCGCAGTGGCTAATAATGCCGATGGGCCCAGGCAGGTAACAACTGGGGTCCAGGGTACCGACGGAAAACTGTTGGGGCACCATAATGCCTTGGCTGCCGGAACCAAGGATCAGGGTGTGGGTCGCTTGGGCTTCCCGCAGGAGGGTGATCATATCCAGGGGTGGGACTCCGGCGGACACAATTACCAGTTGACGAATGCCAGCGGCGATCGCCTCTAGGGCCGCATCTAAAACTCGGTAGGGGGGATTGAGAATTAAACTAATGTCCACGGAGCCTAAGGTTTTAACGGCCAAATCTACCAAGTCAAATACCGGCAAATCGCCAATCAGTTCCCCCCCATGGCCCGGACTCACCCCCGCCACCAGTTTGGTACCACAACTCCGCATCTGCTCTAGATAGGTTAAACCGAGGGGATGATGTACTCCTTGTAATAATACTTTGCTTTCTTTATGCCATTTCATGGGGGGATTATTGAAGGAAAACTATGGCTTGATGCCCTACTCCGCAGCTATATCGAGATCAAGCAGTCCAGCCTTCACTGTATCGTCAACCAGAGCAAAATGTCCCTTAAGGTTTAGTTAACCTTTGTCCTGATTGTCTGTCCCAGAGGGGAACCTGGGCTAGTTGGGTCAGATTGGCCGCATCACAACAAAAGGCGGCGATTTTCAGTTCCCTCAAGCGGGCCTGGTAATGGTCATAAACCCTTTGGGCGTTGACTGTGGCTTCCGCTAATACCGGTGCCGCACTACCAACTAAGGTAGCCCCTAGGGCGATCGCCTTGGCCCCATCAATGCCGGAACGAATACCGCCGCTGGCGAAAATTGGGATCTGTTCAGTGTTTTGCACCACCTGTTGCAAACTCAGCGCTGTGGGCAATCCCCAATCGGCAAAATTATGGGCCACTTCCTTCGCTTGGCGATCGGTTTGTCGATGGGCTTCTACTTCACTCCAACTGGTGCCCCCGGCTCCGGCCACATCGATCGCCTTGACGCCACATTCCTGCAATCTTTTGGCCACCGGGCCACTAATACCATTGCCCACTTCTTTGACAATGACCGGCACTTCCAAACCCTGTACCAATGTTTCCAGCTTGGGCCAGAGCCCCGACCAACGGCGATCGCCATCGGGTTGCACTGCTTCCTGGAGGGGGTTGAGATGCAAAATCAAAGCGTCCGCTTCGATCATGGCCACGGCCCGCTGGGCTTCTGCCAAACCGTAGCCATAATTTAACTGCACTAATCCGAGATTGGCAAAAAGTAAAATGTCCGGCGCCACGGACCGGACTTGATAGGTGGCGGCTAAATCAGGATTTTCAATGGCGGCCCGTTGGGAACCTAAACCCATGGCAATGCCCAAGGTTTGGGCTACCTCCGCCAAAAACAAATTAATTTGCTTGGCCTCTGGAGTGCCCCCGGTCATACTGCTAATCAACCAGGGGTAGGCGAGGGATTTCCCCCAGAGGTTCAGCCCCAGATCCACCCCGTCCAAGTCCACTTCAGGCAGAGCACAGTGTTCTAGCATCAATCTTTCAAAGCCGGTGGAAACCCCTTTGCCTAGGACATCTTCTTCTAGGACAATGCGGATATGGTCGGACTTACGGTGGGGGGTGCTATCCATGGGGAATTACATTACAACTATCGGCAAACAGGCAACGCTCCCATCAACTAGGGAGAATGGGACAATATTTTAAAAATAACTTACCTAGGATTTAAAGCGGGGCAGATTGTGGCGCTGCCAGGAGATGTTAGAAAATATCACTTTCAATACTATTCATCAGTTCATCAGTGGCTTAAATGGGGGCCGATTCCCAGCCCTGGATGGTAATGGTGGTGCCTTCCCCGGGGACACTGGCGATCGCCAATTGGCCACCGTAGAGTTCCGTTAGCCGTTGGGCTAAGGTCAACCCCAGGCCGGAACCCTGTTGCTCAAATTCAGAGCGCTGAAATTGGACATGGGCGCCGATGGAACCTAATTCCTCTTTGGTCATGCCCCTACCGTGATCTTGGATAGTCAGTTCACAGAGGCCATTTTTAACCACTGCTTCCAGTTGCACTGGGGTGCCAGGCAGGGAAAACTTAAAAGCATTGTCGATCAACTCTCGAATAATTTTCTGAAAATCCGGCTCGGCCACTTGGATGCGCTGGGGCACAACCATCATTTCCACGTCCTGACGGCGGGGTTGATTCTGTCCCAAATTTTCCAACATCGGGACCAAACTCGATGGTAATTCAGTGTATTGACTCAAACGGGATTGCCACACCTGTAGACGAGCGGGACTGGCCAACAGCAAGTCTAAATCCGCCATTAACAAAAAATTCTCCACCAAACGGTAGAGTCTCTCCCCAGAGGTTTTGATGTCATGCAACGATTCCATCACTTCATTGTGGGACAGGGAATCGTAGAAATTGATCATCAACTGGGACGTGCCCAAAATACCGTTCAGGGGGGTCAACAATTCATGGGGCAGGGAACGGGTGACGTGCTGGCGCAAATTATCCAGACGACTTTCCACCATGGCCTGGCGCTGATAATGGCGGTCTAAACGGCTGGTAATGGCATGGAGTAATTCATCAATGGTAAAGGGTTTGGTTAAATAATCATCCGCCCCCAATTCCATCCCCTGGCGAAATGCATGGTGATCCGCCTTCGCTGTCAACAGGATAAAGGGAATAACTGCCAACTCCTGATCCTGACGCATGGTCATCAACACCTCAAATCCCGTTACCCTGGGCATCATCACATCACAGAGAATTAAGTCCGGTAGATGTTGCTTCGCCAAAGCCAGACCGGTTTCACCATCGGGGGCAGAGATAACTTCATAGTCTTCCAAGGTGAGGATATCTTCTATGTTCTGCCTGACCTCTAGCTGGTCTTCAATTACTAAAATCTTAGCCATCGGTCACATTTAAAAAAGTGATTGTAGGTCATTTTGACTTTTTTGATGATTTCTCGACTTGGGGATTGGGGGCACAGTCTTCAACCCCATACTCCCCTTACACCATGGTTTTCTTGCTAGGAAAACCTTCAGACCATCGGGCGGTCTGGGAATCAAACCCTATACCGGACTGCGGTACAAAAGAATTTTATTTGGTTTTGGTAAATGGAGGGGCGAGTTTAAAGAAAATTTAAAATTATTTATCACTACCGATTGTCCTTCCATTATCCATCCATTGTTCCAGAAAGGGACATTTGGTCGAGATCTTATCTCTGGAACTGGTCCCCAGGGCATTGATATGTAAAGAATTGTTTTAGGAAAGTCGGGGGAAGGGGGAGGACGCAGAATAAAGCTGGTAGAATTTGGCGTTAAGTGGGCTGGGTTGTTGCCTGGGGCTTCCTTGGGACACCAGCAAACGGGATAGTTTTTTACAAATCGCAATTATCTAAGGAATTAAATCATGGCCTTAAATCGTGGTGACAAAGTTAGAATCAAACGCACTGAGTCCTACTGGTACGGTGATGTTGGCACGGTTGCTAGTGTGGAAAAAAGCGGCATTCTCTATCCGGTGATTGTGCGCTTCGAGCGGGTGAACTACAACGGTTTCAGCGGTAGTGCTTCCGGGGTAAACACCAACAACTTTGCCGAGAATGAATTGGAATTGGTGCAAGCAGCGGCAAAATAGTCTTGACCATGGACTAAATTTGCATCGTTGAACTGTGCCAGAACTACCAGAAGTGGAAACAGTATGCCGGGGGCTCAATCGTTTGACCCTGGAGCAGACCATCGGGGGAGGGGAAGTGTTGCTTGATCGCAGTCTTGCCTACCCCGTTTCTGTTGAGGATTTTCAAAGTCAAATTACCGGTTGTCGCTTGGTGGGCTGGCAACGGCGGGGTAAGTATTTGCTGGGGGAACTCAGAAAAAGTCAGACCAAAGCCCCAACAGGGTGGTTGGGATGCCATTTACGCATGACAGGACAGTTACTCTGGGCGGAGCGGAGTCAGCAGAGGCCAAAGCACACTAGGGTGGTGCTCCAGTTCGAAGGTGGCCGGGAGTTACGCTTTGTCGATACCCGCACCTTTGGTAAAATTTGGCTCCTACCAGGCGATCGCCCTTGGGCCGAAGTAATTACGGGGCTGGGGCAGATGGGGCCAGAACCATTTGGAGCAGATTTTACGGCGGAATATCTCTACGAAAAGCTGAAATCTAGTCGCCGTCCTTTAAAAAATGCCCTGTTGGATCAACGCTTGGTGGCGGGGTTGGGTAATATTTACGCCGATGAGGTGCTATTTTTTTGTGGCTTGAACCCTACCATGGGCAGTAATCAGGTTAGTCGGCAGGATTGTGAAAGGATACATCAACAAATCAAAGCCACGTTGACGGCGGCCATCGCCGCGGGAGGCACTAGCTTCAGTGACTATCGTCAGGTGACGGGTATCAATGGTAATTACGGTGGTATAGCCCAGGTATATGGTCGGGAAGGGGAACCCTGTCGCCATTGTGGTACGGCGATCGCCAAACTTAAATTAGCTGGCCGTTCGGCCCACTTTTGCCCCCAGTGTCAACCAAAATTGGACCGGTAAACGCCGACAAATATAGGTCAAACAAATTATTGATAAATCCTATGGGCCAGTCTCGATCAAACTATTTAGCTGACTTCAAAGTGGGTGTAGATAATGTAATTTTTTCCGTAGATACCCACCTGCATCGTTTATTGGTCTTATTAGTTAAACGAGAAGATGACCCCTATCAAAGCTACTGGAGCTTTCCCGGTACTTTAGTAAGGATGGGGGAAACCCTAGAAGGGGCGGCCCACCGGGTTTTATCGGAAAAAATTGCCGTCAAAAATCTTTACCTAGAACAACTATACACATTTGGCAACCCTGGTCGAGACCCCAGGGAAGCCCCGGATCAGTATGGAGTCAGGTATCTATCCGTCAGCTATTTTGCCTTAATCCGCTACGAAGATGCCCAACTAATGAGCAAAAACCTGAGTCAAGTCAGTTGGCATAATGTGGCGGCCATTCCCCCCTTGGCTTTTGACCATAACCAAATCCTTGACTATGGCTATCAACGGCTCCGCAATAAGTTGGAATACAGTCCCATTGCCTTTGAAGTGCTGCCAGAATTGTTCACCTTAAACGATTTATTTCAACTATACACCACGGTTTTAGGGGAAGATTTTTCCGATTATTCTAATTTCCGCTCCCGCTTACTAAAGTTGGGTTTTCTCAAAGATACTGGCCAAAAAATCAGTAAAGGGGTGGGTCGTCCCGCCAGTCTTTTTCGTTTTGATGCCCAGGCCTTTGCCCCTTTTAAAGATAAGGCCCTCATATTTGTCTGAATTGACGTCGGTGGATTAAAGTGATAATTACCATAATACCCCTCTGACTATGTTTACCATTGCCCTTGCCCAACTTAATCCCACCATTGGGGCGATCGCCGAGAATGCCGAAAAAATCGTCACTGCGGCCCTGCAAGCCCAGGCAAGGGGAGCTGATTTACTATTAACGCCGGAATTAGCCCTATGTGGTTATCCCCCTAAGGATTTGTTACTTAATCCAAGTTTTGTTCAGCAATTGGAGGGGGAATTACAACGGTTGGCGGAAAAAATACCCCCTTCTATGGCAGTTTTGGTGGGCACTGTTACGCCTCACCACGAGGCAGAACATCAGGGGCAAAAAAAACTTTGGAATAGTGCCGTATTAATTGAGCAAGGGCAGGTAAAACAGCGGTTTCATAAATGTCTCTTGCCCACCTACGATGTATTCGACGAAGACCGTTATTTTGCCTCGGCCCCCAAGAGTGAATATTTTACTTACAAAAATGTCAAAATTGGTGTAACTATTTGTGAAGATTTATGGAACGATGAAGCCTTTTGGGGGCAAAAGTTTTACCAAGTTAATCCCCTCACGGATTTGATCGACCAGGGGGTAAATTTAGTTGTTAATCTGTCCGCTTCTCCCTACAGTTGTGGCAAGCATCGCCTGCGAGAATCTTTAATTAGCCACAGTGCCAAAAGATTTAATGTTCCTTTGATTTATGTTAATCAAGTGGGAGGCAACGACGATTTAATTTTTGATGGTGGTAGTTTTGCCGTCAATAATCAAGGTAAAATTATCGGGAGATCGCCATTATTTCAAGAGGATTTAGCCCTGTTAAATTATGACCTCAATAAAGGGGAATTAATTGGACAAAAATTAGCTAGTTTACCCATGGCTGGCCCCGAAGAGTTATGGCAAGCTCTGGTGTTGGGGGTGGGGGATTACCTCCATAAATGCGGTTTTAGTAAAGCGATTTTAGGCCTCAGTGGCGGCATTGATTCATCTCTGGTGGCGGCCATTGCCGTCGAAGCCTTAGGAAAAGAAAATGTCCTGGGAATTCTGATGCCTTCTCCCTACAGTTCCGACCATTCTGTTCAGGATGCTTTAGCCTTAGCGGACAATTTGGGCATTGCTACCCAGACCATTGCCATTGGCCCAATTATGGCTACCTATGACCAAGCCCTAGAACCCCTCTTCCAGGGCACTCCCTTTGGCATTGCGGAAGAAAATCTCCAGTCCCGCATCCGGGGCAATCTCCTCATGGCGATCGCCAACAAATTTGGTCATCTACTCCTCAGCACGGGCAATAAGTCAGAAATGGCGGTGGGTTACTGCACCCTCTATGGGGATATGAATGGTGGCCTAGCGGCGATCGCCGACGTGCCCAAAACCCAAGTATTTGAACTGTGCCGTTGGCTCAACCGGGAACAAACCATCATCCCCCCCAACGTCCTCACCAAGCCCCCCAGCGCTGAATACCAACCAGC
>NZ_JADEWJ010000434.1:0-1610 GCF_015207725.1 Synechocystis sp. LEGE 06083 | reverse complement strand
ACCCAACACAACGTGGATATTGCCGTCCAGCCCCAGAGCGACGAAGGCTTCTGGTTCCGCATCGCCAGCACCCTATTTTTGCCCATCTTGCTCCTGGTGGGGATTTTCTTCCTCTTTCGCCGGGCCCAGAGTGGCCCTGGTTCCCAAGCCATGAACTTTGGTAAGTCCAAAGCGCGGGTGCAAATGGAACCCCAAACCCAAGTTACCTTCGGGGACGTGGCCGGCATTGAGCAAGCCAAACTAGAACTCACCGAAGTGGTGGACTTCCTGAAAAACGCAGACCGCTTTACCGAATTGGGAGCCAAGATTCCCAAAGGTGTGCTCCTGGTGGGCCCTCCCGGTACCGGTAAAACCCTTTTAGCCAAAGCCGTTGCGGGGGAAGCTGGAGTACCGTTCTTTTCCATCTCCGGCTCAGAATTTGTGGAAATGTTTGTCGGTGTGGGAGCCTCCCGGGTGCGAGACTTATTTGAGCAAGCCAAAGCCAATGCTCCCTGTATTGTCTTCATCGATGAAATTGATGCCGTTGGTCGTCAACGGGGCGCTGGTCTCGGTGGTGGTAACGATGAGCGGGAACAGACCCTCAACCAATTACTAACAGAAATGGACGGCTTTGAAGGCAACACTGGCATCATTATTGTGGCTGCCACTAACCGCCCCGACGTACTGGACTCCGCTTTGATGCGTCCCGGTCGTTTCGATCGCCAAGTGGTGGTAGACCGTCCTGACTATGCTGGTCGTCGAGAAATCCTCAATGTCCATGCCCGGGGCAAAACCCTTTCCCAAGATGTGGATTTGGATAAAATTGCCCGCCGTACCCCCGGATTTACCGGTGCTGACCTGTCCAATTTGTTGAACGAAGCCGCTATTTTAGCCGCCCGTCGCAACTTGACCGAAATTTCCATGGACGAAGTCAACGATGCCATCGACCGGGTGTTGGCTGGCCCCGAGAAGAAAAATCGGGTAATGAGCGAAAAACGCAAAACCTTGGTGGCTTACCACGAAGCTGGCCATGCCTTGGTGGGAGCTTTGATGCCGGATTACGATCCGGTGCAAAAAATTAGCATCATTCCCAGGGGCCGGGCCGGTGGTTTAACCTGGTTCACCCCCAGTGAAGACCGCATGGAATCCGGTTTATACTCCCGCTCCTATCTGCAAAATCAGATGGCCGTTGCCCTGGGAGGCCGCATTGCCGAAGAAATTATTTTTGGCGAAGAAGAAGTCACCACCGGTGCTTCCAATGACCTGCAACAGGTAGCTCGGGTGGCCCGCCAGATGGTAACTCGCTTTGGCATGAGCGATCGCCTCGGGCCTGTGGCCTTAGGTCGCCAAGGTGGGGGGATCTTCATGGGAAGGGACATTGCTTCGGACCGAGACTTCTCTGATGAAACTGCCGCTAGCATTGACGCTGAAGTAAGTCGATTGGTGGATCAAGCCTACCAACGAGCCAAGGAAGTATTAGTGGAAAACCGGGGCATCCTTGACCAACTAGCGGAAATGTTAGTGGAGAAAGAAACCGTTGATTCTGAAGAGTTGCAAACTCTCCTAGCCAGCAACAATGCCAAGTTAGCTTTGCTCGTTTAGTAATTAAACCCCAGCAAACCATTAAAGCT
>NZ_JADEWJ010000077.1:0-14405 GCF_015207725.1 Synechocystis sp. LEGE 06083 | reverse complement strand
CACAGCTAGCAACGATTTTATTAATTCTGCAACCTTTGTTTATTTTGATCCTCCCTACCGCCCCTTAAATAAAACCTCTAGCTTTAACTCCTATACTCAGGGAGATTTTAACGATCAGGAACAATCAAGATTGGCGAATTATTTTCGTGTACTTGATGACAAGAAGGCCAAGCTAATGTTGAGCAATTCTGATCCTAAAAATGTAGATGAGAATGATAATTTTTTTGAGGAATTATACCAAAATTTTCGTCTTGAAAGAGTCAGTGCCGCCCGCATGATTAATAGTAAAGCCTCTAAAAGGGGAAAAATCAATGAGTTATTAATTATGAATTATTAGGGAGATTTTCATGAAGGAAGGCGGGATTGGAGGAGCTAGTACTGCTACAGGCTTAAGCTTTGAGAAAAAAGTAGACTTTTGCTCTCTTATTGAAAAAATACCAGGATATTCCATCAAAAATGCAACAGACTCTAGGGGGAAGACCAAACCTTGGTCGGCAATTTACTTTGAAGATAAACTAGTGGCAAATTCGTTTAAAAAGAATAATTTTTACAAATATTTATTATACGAACATGATATTCATTGGGAAAATTTTCTCTCTGCTAAACTTCTACCTGATGATGCTTTATTGGTTATTATTCGAGAAACGTTGTTTATAATTGAGGTTAAATTTCAACAGGTACAAGGCTCAGTCGATGAAAAGTTACAAACCTGCGATTTCAAGAGGAAGCAATATCTAAAGTTAGTCAGTCCAATAGGACTTAAAGTTGAATATGTTTATGTGCTTAACGACTGGTTTAAACAAGAAAGATATAAAGATGTGTTGGACTACATACACAGTGTAAACTGCCATTATAAATTTCATGAACTGCCATTAGCATGGCTGGGTTTACCCAAAGCAATTTAGTACAAATTAAATGATTTAGTTAATGGATTTTTTGGAAAAAATTACTGGACTAAAACTTCAAATATTCCGCCCCATCCAAACGGATGGTGGTGCCACTGAGGAAATCCTGTTGCAGTAAATATAACGCCGCATCGGTGACTACTTTGGGATTGCCAGTCATTTTTAAAGGGATACGTCGCTCGGCATAATCCCGCATAAACTCTTCCGGGTCCGGGGCTTCCGGAGCTTCTAAAATTTGCCCTAGGGCGAGGCCATTAACAGTAATATTGGGGGCTAATTCCAGGGCTAAAATTTCCGTCATATCCCATAAGCCCCGTTTGGTTAAACGATAAACAAAATGATCTGGCCTGGGTCGGGGAATACGGGCATCATTAATGTTAATAATTTTCCCCTGGCGATCGCCGGATATCTGCTGGGCAAAGGCCTGGGACAACTGAAAGGGGGCCCGGAGGTTAACCGCAAAAATCCATTCCCAGAGGTCGAGATCCACCTGAAAGAATTTATCTTCCAGAGGAAAAACTGAAGCACTGTTGATCAGAATATCCACCTGACCAAACACTTCCTGAGCTTTGGGAATAACCGTTTGGGTCGCCTGGGCATCGCTCAAGTCAGCAGAATAGGCAAAAGCTTTTCTGCCCAATGCCTCCACCTCTTGCTGAACTTCTAGGGCCCCTGCTTGGGAATTACCGTAGTGAATAAAGACGTTACAGCCTGCTTCGGCCAGGGCCATAACTAAGGCCCGACCAACCCTTATGCCTCCCCCGGTGACCAGGGCTGTTTTTCCAGTTAATTCCATCGTAGTTAGTTAAATTCCTGAGCCTTGGGCGATTACAAACTGAGTCGGGTGAGCACATAAAAGAACAAGTTCGCCATTGTGCATGGCTATGCAGTGAAAATCACGGCTAATAACTGCAAAACAATTTAGGCTTAGGCTTCAACCTTCACACCCCGCCAAAAGGCAATGTAGCCTTTAATGTTTTCCGCTCTCGGTTTGGGATCGGGGTAATACCAAGCCGCATCGGGGTTTGTTTGGCCGTCCACCACTACGGTGTAGTAACTGGCGGTGCCTTTCCAACCGCAAACGGTGTTGGTGTTGCTGGGCTGGAAATATTGGGAATTAATGCTGTCGGGGGGAAAGTAGTAGTTGCCTTCCACCACTTCACATTGATCACTGTCAGCGAGGACGACCCCATTCCAGATTGCTTTGGCCATGGTTCAGGACGGGTAAAGTAAACGCCTTGGATTATAGCCCTTTCTGCAATCAAACCAAACCGGAACGCAGAGCAATGACGGCGGCCTGCACTCGATCATCGACAGACAACTTATTCATGATGCCTCGTACATGAGTTTTAATTGTATTGGTGCTTAGATATAAAGTTTGGGCAATTTCTTGGTTACTTTTTCCTTCCACAATCAATTTCAACACGTCAATTTCCCGTTCCGAGAGGCTGGACACGTCGGCTTGGCCTTCCGGCACCGGCGGTTTGAGGTTTTCCACTACTATCCGGGCAATTTGGGGGTCTAGGTAGGTGGCTCCATCCTGGGCGGCGGCGATCGCCAAAATTAAGCGCTCCAAGGTGGCCCCCTTCACGCAATAGGCATCGGCCCCACTGGATAAAGCAGCGATAATCTCGTTGGGCAGAGTGTGGGAAGTTAACACCACAATATGGATTTGGGGGGAAGTTCGCTTAATTTGTTTGGTGGCTTCAATACCATCTAGCCCCGGTAAACCAATGTCCATCACAATCAAGTCTGGGTTGAGGGCCGCCGCCTGTTGCACCGCGCCATAGCCATTATCTACCCGACCAATAATTTCAAAGCGCTCATGGGCCCCCAAGGCTTGCTCCAAACCTAATTGCATCAATGGATCATCTTCAACGATCAAAATTTTCATAGGCAGGCAAGGCTCGATTTTCACCCTATGGGGGGAAGTAAAATCCATTCCAGTTTAGGCAAAGTTTAGATAGTAATTTTCAGTGCTTAGCAATTCTTTGTACTTTATCGGTGATTACTATCACGGTAAGGGCGCCGATGCAGAAAGCGGATTTGCCCACTATCTCATTATCCCCATGGGGGGGAAAGAATATTGACCATATTAAATAAAACAGTGTGCCCCGTCGCCCATTGTCAGATTTTTCGTTGATGCTGATCTACTTACCCAAGTCCCTACGCCGGAGGCTGGTCAACACTTTGCCGTCTTTGGCATTGGCGATCGCCCTGGGCCTGTGCACGGCATTAGCCTACGGAATGTTAGGCCGGGGGCAACAATGGCTTAGTTTGGGCTTGGGGCAAGGCCTGGCCCTAGCGCTGTGGTGGCAGGGCACCAACATTATGGCCCTGGCCTTGGGGTTGATCATTGCCCCCATGATAGTACTAGGAGATCCCCCCCTGGCATTGGCCCTAGGGATGATTAGCACGGCAGTGGTGCTGCTGGCCGGTCGCGGGCTAAAGATGTTGGAGTTTTCCCCCCAGGGTCAACGGCTCCAGGATGGCATGGTCTTTTTGCTGGCAGGGGTGGGGCTGGGGGCCACTGTAACGGCGATCGCCGCGCTGTTGTTATCCCTCTGGCAGGGGGATAGTCGTACTTGGTGGACAGGGGCTTTGGCCTGGTTGGGCAGTGCCACCGGCATTTTGCTGGCCACTCCCCTGTTGTTCAAGCTTAGATATGGCCGCTGGACTTGGCCTTGGTCAACCCAGATTGATCGGCTGCGATGGTTGGAAGCCCTGGTCTGTACTGGCCTTTTGTTGATGTTAGCCTGGTTGATTTTTGCTGGGGATGACCTCATTCCCCTGGCGGATCGGGGCGCTATCTATACCCAGTGGTTGGAGTATTTACCTTTTCCCATTGTGGTTTGGGCCAGCATTCGTTTTCCGGTTTGGGGGGGAATCCTATCTACTTCAGGTTTGGCCCTGTTGGCGATCGCCGCTACGGTGCAGGGCAATGGATCCTTCAGCGTTCAAAGTGCTGATCAAAGCGGGGCAATGATTCTCCTGCAGATGTTCTTTTTGGTTTTGGGCACCACCAGTCTATTGCTATCGGTGGCAGTGAGGGAAAGGCGTCGCACCGAAGAACAATTGCGAGGTAGCTGGGAACGGGAACGATTATTGGCGGAGGTGGCCCTACGGGTGCGGCAGTCGTTGCATTTAGGTACCATTTTCCAAACCACGGTGACGGAAGTGCGCCATTTGTTGCAGACTGACCGGGTTTATATCGCTCTCTTGCAGGGGAATAATCCGTTGGCCGTGGTGGCCGAGTCCTCTAGTCCAGCTTATATTGCCCCCATCAATACCCAGGTGGCGGCTTCCCAAAAGCCAGAGGAAATGATCATTAAAACCATTCCCGCCGAGGCCATGGTGATCCATCATCCCGACCAATTGCCCAAGGGAGACCCACTGCGGCGTAGTTTTTTACGTTATCAGGTGAAAAGCTTGCTGGCCATTCCCCTCGCTACGGTGGACGGCAGGTTAGGCATGATTGTGGTACACCACTGTCAACAGCCCCGCCATTGGCAAAAGGCCGAGGTGCGCTTACTGGAACAATTGGCCACCCAAGTGGCGATCGCCATTCAGCAGGCCCAACTTTACCAACGGGTACAAACCTTGAATGCCAGTTTAGAACAGCAAGTGGGGGAACGCACTGCCCAGCTAGAGGACAAGATGGTGGAGCTTCAGGATCTCCAGCAAATGAAAGCTCTCTTTGTCCAGGCCATTTCCCATGATCTACGCACTTCGGTGATGGGTCTACTGATGGTGCTAAAAAATTTATCCACCACAGAGGGGGAAACCTTAACTCTGCCCCGCCATCTCCTCGATAGTCTGATCCGCAGTGGCGATCGCCAATTAACCCTCCTCAATGCCCTCTGTGAAGAACAAACTGCCGAATGTCGCCCCCTCCATCTTGCCCCCCAAACCCTACAACTCCAACCTTTTTTGCAACAAATTTGCCGACAATGGCGATCGGCCTGTGAGCAACATCAGGTAAATCTCAACCTAAAATGTGACGAGACACTACCCCCTCTCCAAGGAGACCCCCACTACATCAAGCAGGTATTCGACAACCTTTTGGGCAACGCCCTCAACCATAACCCCCCAGGTATTGTCCTCACCCTAGCGGCCCAACCGGAGGGCAATATGGTGCGTTTTACCCTCAGTGATAACGGTAAAGGCATGGCCAAAGACCAATGTGAGCATCTTTTCCGGCTCTATTTACGCAATCGCCATAACCAAAGATTGACTGGTATTGGCCTTGGTTGTTATCAGTCCCGCCAAATTGTGGAAGCCCACGGTGGCCATATTGGCGTTACCAGCAGTCCGGGGCAAGGGTCCCATTTTTGGTTTACCCTCCCCTTGGCAGTTTAGTGGGGTCACTTGAAACAAGAACAATGCAATGGGACTTGCCAAAAAGCTTATATCAAGGGCACTTTACTTATCGCTCCTCTATCAGAAAAGGGAAGATAGAAGAGCAATAAATGCAAGGTTAAGGACAATTTTCAAGGGCTTGATTTGTCCTGTATCATGTTCCGCCGTTAAGGACTGGGAAAGGACGTTAGGCTAATGGCGATGCCGAACGTCCTTAGGACTGGCGGAGGCTCAACAAAAAGCCCTGGGCCAAATAGCTCAGGGTTATTGATTGATGGGCAGGAAATCATTGAATTTCCACTGACTACTGAAATATCAGCTAAATTAATTACTCATCCACAGCGCTGACAGCCAGGGACTCATCTTCCTCATCGTTGGTGTCAGTGTCATCAACGGAGGCCGGGGGCTCATAGGGAATGCCTTGGGCTTCCGCCAAACGTTTCTGCCGGAAAATTTCGGCCATTTCGTCGGCTTTTTCGTTGACCAAATCCCGGTCTTTTAGCATGGCACCAGGTTCCGGCTCCAACTGCTTGGTGGAAAGGGAAATACGACCCCGTTCCGCATCCAGGTCAATGATCATCACCTTGATTTCATCATTGACATTAAAGACGCTGTGGGGGGTATCAATGTGGTCGTGGGAAATCTCAGAAATGTGCAACAGACCGCTGACACCACCGATGTCGATGAAAGCACCGTAGGGTTTGATGCCCCGAACGGAGCCCACCACTACTTGAGCCACTTCCAAACCGTTCATCTTCCGCTCTACTAGGGCCCGACGATGGCTGAGCACTAGACGATTACGTTCTTCGTCCACTTCTAAAAACTTCAGGGGTAGGTCTTCCCCTACTAGATCCTCTTTCGCTTCCCGGGCACTGATGTGGGAGCCGGGAATAAAGCCCCGCAGTCCTTCAATTCTGACTAAAGCACCACCACGATTTGTGGCGAAAACATTGGAGCGCACCGTGGCGTCTTCCGCTTGGAGTTGTCTGACCCTTTCCCAAGCCCGCATATACTCAATCCGGCGGATGGAAAGGGTGAGTTGACCGTCTTCGTTTTCATCGGTCAGAATGAAAAATTCCCGGGTTTCGTTGGGCTGGAGTACCTCTTCAGGGTCATCCACACGGTTGATCGACATTTCCTGAATGGGAATATAGGCGGCGGTTTTTGCCCCAATGTCAATCAGAGCCCCCCGGGACTCCATGCTAAATACTGTCCCAGCGACAATGTCCCCAGGACTGAAGTGATAATCGTACTTGTCAAGAAGGGCGGCAAAGTCCTCGAGAGTGAATCCAATAGTTGCTGTAGAAGTTTGACTGACCATGTAAGTTTTAAGTCCTAATCCCTTAGTCTCCGTTTAGTGAATATGCGTGCCTCCTGTTACTTACCGTACAAGCCAGGATACAGACTCTCAATTATACAGTACGAGTTGGACAAAGGGTGCAAGCCTTCCGCCAGTAAGAACAATTTTGCTCACCCCGTTTAGACCAGCTTGAAACCTTGGCGATCGCCTGGGGACTTTGGTCTTAGGGCCTGTTGGTAAAGTTTTATCTGCCTTCCAAATGGATCCGCTGAAGCTCTGGCAATACTAGGGGACTTTGATCCAGTTTTGCCTAAACTTGGGGCGGGATGGTCACTGTCAAATCCTGTCTTGGATGTTGCCTTGGACTCCTGGTTAATGGCTGCTGCCGCAATGCTCTCCCGTTCAGAAAACAATAGAATTTGAACAGTGAAGTTAGGCCAGATTTTAAAAATGTCAGAATTTATCAGCAACTCCATTCCCCTGGTGGGATTAAAGGCAGACCATTTTCGCCATCCTTTGGACCAAATGGCCACCACCAATTTGAAACAGATTCCCGGCCTAGACCTGATGGTGCGGGGATTGCTAGGTTCCGTGGCGGAACAGTTTTTTGCCCTCAATAATTTAGCCGCCAGTGTCCGGGTGGGGGAACAACAATTGCCCCATCTCCACCAACTGCTTTTGGATGCCTGTAAAATTCTCGACCTGGAAGCACCGGAACTCTACATCCAACAAAACCCCCAACCCAATGCCTACACTTTTGCCATGCGGGGTAAAAAGCCTTTTATGGTGATGCACACTTCCCTAGTGGATATGTTGACTCCGGCGGAAATCCAAGCGGTAATGGCCCATGAGTTGGGACACCTTAAATGTGAGCATGGGGTATATCTGACCCTGGCTAATATTATGGTGCTGGCGGCGGGGCTAATCCCCAACTGGGGGGCGGTGTTAACCCAATCCCTCCAGTCCCAAATGTTGGAGTGGGTGCGCTGTGCTGAATTTAGCTGTGACCGGGCGGCCCTGTTGGCGGTGCAAGATCCCAAAGTGGTGATGTCAGTATTGATGAAGTTGGCCGGCGGTTCCCCCCAATTAGCTCCCCTGTTAAATTTAGATGCTTTCATTGACCAAGCCAGGGAATACGATCGCCTGGGGGAAGATGAAATGGGGGCAATGCTGAGGAATTTACAAACCCAGAACCTGACCCATCCGGTGCCGGTACTCCGGGCCAGGGAAATTGATCACTGGAGTGATTCCCAAACCTATCAAAACTTGCTCAAGGGGCGCAAAAATGCGTATAATCTGAACACCGAAGAAAACAAGGGCGGCTGGCGGAATTGGTAGACGCACCACACTCAAAATGTGGCGACTTCGGTCGTGAGAGTTCGAGTCTCTCGCTGCCCATATTAATAGCTAAGGCATGGTCTGGTTTCCCCTGAATCGACTATCATCCCTGGGGATGAGTCTTATCTGACCTCAGTTTGTTGATCATAGAAAAACCTTGGACAAGGTCTCTGGGCGATCGCCCCTGGGTAATCTGGCTATGTGCTTCCCTCAGGGCACATATTTTGGTAGCTTACATAGGGAAAGATTCAACGATAATATTTGCCCATATCAGCGACTGTCGAGGGTTTCAGCCGGGGACAGTCTTGCTTAATTTATAAGGAGAAACTCTAAAATGTCCATTGTTTTTCAGATTGCGTTGGCGGCCCTGGTGCTTTTTTCTTTTGTGATGGTGGTGGGGGTGCCGGTGGCCTATGCTTCTCCCCAGAACTGGGACCGTTCTAAGCCTTTGCTGTATTTAGGTTCCGGCATTTGGGCCATTTTGGTAATTGTGGTGGCCCTGTTGAACTTCCTGGTCGTCTAGGGGCGGCGATCGCCCTATCCCGGTAATTTTTTCCCATGGCCTGGCTATTGATGAACCCAGGCTGTGGGGGATAGCCCCCGCAAAGTTTGATTCAGCGTTAACCCGATCTAGGGAACTACACCATGACAGTTTATGAAGGGTCGTTTACTCCTCCGGCCCAGCCATTTCGTTTTGCCCTTGTAATTGCCCGTTTCAATGATCTGGTGACGGAAAAATTACTTTCCGGTTGCCAAGATTGCCTCAAACGCCATGGCATTGATGTGGACCCTGCTGGTACCCAGGTGGATTATATTTGGGTGCCTGGTAGCTTTGAAGTACCGTTGGTGACCCGTAAGTTGGCAGTATCGGGGCAGTACGATGCGATTATTTGCCTAGGGGCGGTGATTCGGGGGCAGACTCCTCATTTTGATTTTGTGGCCGGGGAAGCGGCCAAGGGCATTGCGGCGATCGCCAGCCAGACTGGGGTGCCGGTGATTTTTGGTATTTTAACTACAGACACCATGCAACAAGCTCTAGAACGGGCAGGCATCAAGAGCAACCATGGTTGGGGCTATGCCATGAATGCGTTGGAAATGGCTAGTTTAATGCGGGCCATGGCTCCTTTGACGACAACTAAGTAATTAGATCAGTCAGTGTGTTAGCAGTTAATACAGCTAAGTTTTAGCTCCAAAACTTCATTAACTTCATTTTTTCCTTTGCCCTTGTCCCAATCTCCCCTAGAGGAACGCATTAAAGCCCAAGCATTGGCGATCGGTTTCCATCGGGTGGGCATTGCTGACGTTTTGGTAACGGAGAGCGATCAGGCGGTCCAAAGGCTACAAAGCTGGATTGCCCTGGGTTATAACGCCGATATGGCTTGGATGGATAACCCCAAACGCCAAAATGTGAGAGAGCTTTTACCGTCGGCCCAGTCGGTGATTGCGGTGGCCCTAAATTATTACACTCCCCATCGCCGCAGTGATCAGCCTGGGATTGGTAAAATTTCCCGCTATGCCTGGGGACGGGATTACCATCGGGTCTTAACTAAAAAACTCAAAGCCCTTAATTTGTGGCTGGAACAACAGGTGCCGGATTTACAGAGCCGTTATTACGTCGATACAGGCCCCATTCAAGACAAAGCCTGGGCCGAACGGGCCGGCCTTGGTTGGGTGGGCAAAAACGGCAATTTGATTAGTAGGGATTACGGCAGTTGGTTATTTTTAGGGGAAATTGTCACCAACATCCCCCTCAACGGCGATCGCCCCCACAGCCAACATTGCGGTACCTGCACCCGTTGCCTCGAAGCCTGTCCCACCCAGGCCATTGTGGCTCCCTTTGTGGTGGACAGCAATAAGTGCATTGCCTACCACACCATTGAAAATCGGGCAGCAACCCTACCAACGGCGATCGCCAACAATTTGCAAGGTTGGGTGGCGGGATGCGACATTTGCCAAGATGTGTGCCCCTGGAATGAGCGTTTTGCCCAACCCACAGACATGGCGGATTTTCATCCCTACGAAGGCAATCTCAACCCAGAGTTAGGGGCTTTGGCTAATATTACTGAGGCGGATTGGCAACAACAGTTCACCGCGTCGGCCCTGAGGCGCATAAAACCAGCTATGTTACGGCGGAACGCCCAGGCTAATCTACAATGAAGGACTGACCAAATAGTTGGCCCACCCTCCTCACCATGGCCATTAAAGCTGTATTGTTCGATTTTGACGGCACCATTGCCGATACCCACGATGCCTTTTTTGCCATTGTCAATCGTTTGGCGGACGAGTTTGGCTATCCAGCGGTGGACCAGGTGGAATTGGCTCGCCTCAAGCAATTAAGTTCGGCTGAAATTATTAAATATTCCCAAGTTTCCCCCTTTAAAATTCCCTTTATTCTGAAGCGGTTCAAAAAGGAACTGGGCAAGGAAATCAAAGACCTCAAGCCCTATGGGGACGTTAAAGAGGTGTTGGCCCTACTCAAGCAAAAGGGTTATGTGCTCGGCATTGTCACTTCTAATTTGGGGGATAATGTGCGGATATTTTTGCGCAACAACGACTTAGAGCACATGTTCGAGTTTGTTAAGGCGGGCACCACCTTATTTGGCAAAAACCGTATTATTAATCGGGTGTTGAAGGAGCATAATTTCAAGGCCGATGAAGTGATTTACGTGGGGGATGAAACAAGGGACATCAGCGCCGCCAAGAAAAGTCGGTTAACGATGATTTCCGTGGCTTGGGGATTCAGCCCGCCGGCCATTTTGCAGGAATACGAGCCGGATTTTTTGGTGCATCAGCCCAAGGAACTACTCACGGCGATCGCCGCTTTGGATAACCACCGCTGGTATCCATTAAAATCCTAGGAATTGCCCTTGTCCTGAATGTTTCGGCTATGCCCAATGAGTTGTTCGATTTGCCTCCAGCCCTAGGACCGGGGGAAAGTAGCACGCCCCGTCGTTCTTTGCCCCAATGGGTGTTTCAAGAGTCTGTTGATCCGGCCATGCCCTGGTTACTGGTGGTGACAGTGCTGGGCATTGCCCTGGGGTTAGTTTTCCGCTGGCCCTGGTTGGGGTTTACTTCAGCGGTGCTGGCCCTGATGTTTTCCCTCCAGGTCATTCTCCCCACCATCAAGTCATGGATACAGCACTACCTCACCGTTCAAGAGCGGCGTTCCCTCTTGGGGGGGCTCGGTTTTGTCTTGGCAAGCGGTGCTCTAGCCCACTATCTAGGCCTTTACAGTTCTGTGAAGTATTGGCTCAATCAATTCAAATACGACGAATTTGGTTCCTGGGCAGAATGGGTGGGGGCCCTGGGGCAAATTATGATCGCTGTACTGGCGGTATACGTTGCTTGGCAACAATATGTCATTTCCAAGGATTTGACTATTCAACAAAATCGCATCACCCAGCAACAAACCATTGATGCCTATTTTCAGGGTATTTCAGACTTAGCTTTGAGCGATCAGGGCATGTTAGAAGATTGGCCCCAGGAACGGGCCTTCGCTGAAGGAAGAACGGCGGCTATTCTGGCCAGTGTGGATTCCGGTGGTAAGGCAAAAATTCTCCGCTTTCTTTCCCAATCCCGCCTACTCACTCCCCTCAAGCGCGACTATTACCTCGGTCGCCCTATTTTTGATGGCATGGGGGGCTACCAAGAAGACCGTATCCACGGCCTAAGGGTAATTAACCTGGGAGTGATGCTGGTGGCGGCGGATTTGGTGGGGCAGGATCTGCGCTGGGTGGATCTGAGTGAGATTTACCTCATTCGGGCTAACCTCAGTCAAGTGGATTTGGTCAAGGCTAATCTATCCAGGGCGGTGCTCTACGAAGCCAACCTTAATGGGGCGGATCTGAAGGGAACTAGGCTATTTTATGGCACTGGGGATAAGGCTAGTCCCCGCAGTCGCAACCATATTCCCAATTACGAAACTGGTGAATATACGGGAGCAGTGGTGGAAAATGCCAACTTCAGTAACACCAAGAACATGAGCGAGGAGCAGAGGTGCTATTGCTGTGCTTGGGGGGGAACATTAACTAGAAAAACTATCCCCGGTGGTTGTGAGGGAATTGAAAATCTTCTTGGTCGTTGACAGTTCCCCCAGCTAAAGGCGTGGGCTTCCTGCTTGACTGGGTTTGTCTTGACACTCCCCACGGATAAATCTGGGGGTTTTCCCACGCCATGGATCTTGATAAAAAATTAGGTTTGCTGTTGAAATCTGTTGATAAAATTGACCCATCTTCGCCAATTAGCTCTGATTACTTTCCAGTAAGTTAACATGTGTATGAAAATAAAAAGCAAGAATGTGTAGGCTAACCAAAAATGGGCATTACGTCCGATTTCTACCATGGCTTCATTTTCGGGAAAAATATCGGGCAAGGTAATGGAGAAAAATCTCACATTATTTGCTTTAAAGGAATTGGACAACAGAAATCCGGAAATTGGCACTACTCCCATAAATAAATATAAGCTCAGGTGGAGGGTAAAGTTACGCCACCAAGCTGGGGATAATTTTGGAGTACGTTTGGTATATTTACGCCACCAGACCTGGAATAAGGTGAAAATTCGCCAGGTCAATAATGCCATGGTTAATATGCCGATGGATTTGTGAAAATCTTATAATTCACTGCGTAAAAATTGTCCCCTTTCTAGGTTAACCATGAAAATACCAGTACAAAAGACAATTAAATAGGCAAGTGCCATCCACCAATGGATTCGCATTAGGGACTTAAATGGGGAATTAAGCCTTGGTTTGCGTTTTTCTGTGGTTTGTTGCAATGGCGGTGTATTCATTGTCACTAGGGAAAATGCTAAAAATTTACGGTCAACAATCGTATTTTTTACCGTATTCTATACTTTTTTTGATGTTGATCGGTTAGCTGTTAGTGTTGGACTGCCAATGAATTAGTTTCTCCTACGAGTAGAGATTTGTTGTTGGAGCTTTCACTCTTGTACAGAGAATTTCACTTGTCTGTAAAAGGGTTATGGCCGACACATTATTAAACAAGGTTGCAGGAGCCGTACTTACCCAGACTAAATAGAATTAGCTCCTATTCACCAAATGTCAGTGGCAACTTGTTTAATCGAAGCTCCAATTTGCGTTTATACCAATACCAGTATAAAAGCGGCATTTTTTTACATTAATGACATTAACGGGCGATCGCCCCAGGATGGAGGGTAGTGAAAGCCCCCATGGCACTGGCATAGGTGACAGCCTGGCAACCGAGGTGAGCATCTGTGAATAATTTGTCCCCGTGGGTTAGGGCTTGGGCTAAAAATCCTGCCACAAAACTGTCTCCCGCCCCGGTGGTATCCCGCACATTGACCTTAAAAGCAGGAACCTCTCCGTAGTTTTTGCCGAGGGAATAGGCGCAACCCTTCTCTCCGGCGGTGACCAATACCCCCTGGAGGTGGGGAAATTTGTTGTGGATGGTAACCGGATCTTGATAGCCAAACAACCAGACCGCTTCCTCGTCGGTACATTTCAAAATTTGGGCGTGGGTAACCAGAGTGGGAATCAGTTCTTTGGCTTGCGCTTCATCGTCCCAAAAAACCGATCGCCAATTGACATCTAAAAAGATCTTGACCTGGTGTTTTTTTGCCAACGCCACTAACTGCTTCGTCGCAGTCCGACTGTGGGGATAGGCCAGGGCAATGGTGCCCATCACCAGATATTGGGCTGAGGTGAATAAAGATTCAGGAATGTCTTCCCACTGCACCGCTGTGTCGGCAAAATCCCCGCTGTGATATTCCCCAAACCCAGCAAAATGGCGATCGCCTTCCCATGTCCTGGTCACATAAACCAAACGGGTGGGTCGATGGGGATCAATTTGCACTCCATCAACGTTAACTTGGCATTGTTGTAGAACACTTTTTAACTCTTGTCCCGCCCTGTCTGCCCCCAAACGACCAATGAAAGCGGCGCTAATCCCCTGTTTAATCAAAGCACAGGCCACATTGGCAGGAGCACCACCGGCATAGTTAGTCCAGGATTTAATCTGCTCCAAGGGTATTCCCAACTGATCTGCTAAACAGTCAAAGAGCATTTCCCCAAAACATATAACCTCGGCCATGGATACTTAACCTGTTCCAAAATTCGTCGCTGATTACTTTCCATCCTAGCCTGAGCATCGCAAGGGGCTTCAAGAGTTGGGTTTGCCCAGTCTGCCATGGCACTTAATCCCCCCAGCCTTCCCCATTAAGGCAACAGAACGCCCTTGGTTTGCTAATGTTGGAAGAGTTTTGGCAAATTTTGCCCCATTTTTAGTCCCAGTTGAATCACCATGGAAGTAAGCCAGAGCAAGCCTGGAGGATTTTTGCCCCCCCGTTCTTTACTGATCGGGATGGCGATCGGTGCAGTTATTCTCTTCATCTGTGCCACGGTGCGCCATTGGCTATTCCAATCCACTGCCCTGGATTTGGGTTTTTTCGACCAGGCTATTTATCTCATCAGTCAGGGGGAATATCCCAGGGTTTCCTTTCGGGGTTTTCATATTTTGGGGGACCACGCC
>NZ_JADEWJ010000076.1:0-14502 GCF_015207725.1 Synechocystis sp. LEGE 06083 | reverse complement strand
CCAGAAGCTAAAAATACACAAACTCCCACACAGATGCCGATAAAAGGCAGTTGTAAATCCAGGTCTGCCAACGTACTGGCGGGGGTATTTAACCAAAGCTTCACTTTTTGCTTCAAGGTGGCTTCAAAGGCTGCGCCACAGGAAATCCCAACAAAAAGCCCTACCGCAATTAAAAAATAGGGAGGCTGGGGCAAATAGTACATATTCAATGAAAAAGGATAAAAGACATCCCTGATCATAGCAAGGTCAGACTTAATTTACCGGCACTAATTTTTAGCTACATTGGTTACCGCCCCGGTGAATCAACAAATTCTTGTCGCCAAAGAAATGACCAGAATATAATCCCTATCTGCCGTTGGGGGTATGCCCGCGCCTTGATTGCTGATAATCTAGTTGGTGTCTACATCTCACCGCCGCCCTGAATTCAGGTTATCGCTTCCCCAATGCTGAAAGTGTTTCGTCAGTCCTTCCTTGTTGTGCTCACCGTGGCCTGTTTGATCTGGTCTGCCCCGGCGATCGCCGCTAGTTCTTCTTCCGTGACCGGGGGAGCTTCAGCTTTTGAAAATATCGTGTTGGCGGAAACGGATTTTCGGGACCAAGACCTGCTCACCGCCCAGTTCACCAATGTGGACTTGACCAGCAGTATTTTTGAAGCTATGGATTTGCGGGGCTCCGTGTTTAATGGTGCTAACCTCACCGATGCCAACCTCAAAGGGGCGGATCTGACCAATGGTTTGGCCTATTTGACCAGTTTCAATGGGGCTAATTTGGAGAACGCCATCTTAGCAGAGGCAATTATGCTCCGGACTTCCTTTAAAAATGCCAAAATCCAGGGTGCTGACTTTACCCTTGCGGTGTTGGATTCAGAACAAGTGGCCGCTCTATGTGAAGTAGCTGATGGGGTTAACCCCAAAACCGGCAACAGCACCAGAGAATCCCTTGGTTGTTCCTAAAAAAACATAAAACCATCGGGTTAAATCAAACTTGTCAAAAGGATAGAGTCTGTTGGGAAAATCTTGCCCAGTCCCCAGTTAAGGAGCGCAATGATTGTTCAAGGTTTCCCCATTTGTCGGAGCTTGTCAGGGAAAGCGTGGGGGATGGATTAAGTAGACATAAATATTGCAAAGTAAACTCTTAGGCGACATCAGATAGTCCGATGGAAAAACAATTGACCACAGTGGGGGTAGTTGGTGGTGGGCAGTTGGCCTGGATGATGGCCCAGGAAGCCCCCCGATTAGGGCTCAAATTGGCAGTGCAAACCCCTGAGGAAACCGATCCGGCAGTGGCATTGGCTGACAAAGTGGTGTTGGCGGCGATCGCCGATGGAGAGGGGACCAAGGCGTTGGCTGAACACTGTGGGGTAATCACCTTTGAAAATGAATTTGTCGATTTGCCCAGCTTAGAAAAGTTAGCTGAACAAGGAGTTACTTTTTATCCTCAGATCGATTCCCTCGCTCCTTTGTTGGATAAATGGGAACAACGCCATTTTTTGCAAAACCTCGCTGTACCTGTGCCGGACTTTTGGGCTCTGGAATCATTGCCTTCCCAGTTGCCCGCTTTTCCCTGGGTGTTAAAGGCCCGTCGCCACGGCTATGACGGCCAAGGAACCCAAATTATTAATTCCCCGGCGGATCTACCAGATTTGAGTCAAGCCTCTCCTGGTAGTTGGATGGTGGAAAGTTTTGTGCCCTACGAAAGGGAATTGGCCGTCCTTGGGGCCCGCAATGCCAAGGGAGAAATGGAAATTTACCCAGTGGTGGAAACCCGCCAAATTGACCAGGTCTGCCGTTGGGTGGTGGCCCCCGCCCCCATTGATGCCGCCATTGCTGCCACGGCCCAGGATTACTGCCGCCGCATTCTCAAGCATTTGGATTACGTAGGCATTTTGGCGATCGAATTTTTTCTGTTACCGGAATCTAGCCAAACCAATACCCCGGCGCAACGGTTGCTGATCAACGAATTAGCTCCCCGCACCCACAATTCTGGCCACTTCAGTTTAGACGCTTGCCACACTTCCCAATTTGCTTTGCAACTGCAAGCAGTGACTGGACAAACATTGGGGTCATCGGCTTTGCATTGCGGCCAAGCGGTGATGGTGAATTTATTGGGCTACGAAGTGTCAGCGGGGGATTATCAACCACAATTGGTTGAAATTGCCGCTCTGCCCCATAGCCATGTGCACTGGTACGGCAAAGGAGAATGTCGTCCCGGTCGCAAGCTGGGCCATGTGACTTTGTTAAATCCCAATGTTGCATCAAAACCTTCCACCACCTGGGCTGAAGCTATGGTGAAACAAGTGGAAGATATTTGGTACCCCGCCCCGACTTAGAACTACTTGGAACAATGTGGTGAATTAATCAACCTCAAGGACGCTGATAGTTAAAAACTACCAATGCCGAGGCGGAGTTGGGAGCTTTCCAATAATTGTTCTTGCTCTATGTCCGTCAGTTGCCCATCCAATTGGTCTGAACGAATTTCATAGGGGTTGTAGTCTGCTTCTGCATCGATATCCCCCTCTCCCCCGACGCCCCCCAGCCAGAGGGCACTATCCTTGGGCAAAATACCGGCCAAATCCGCCGCACTGCCTTCCGATTGGGGCAAGGGATTAAGACTTTCTTCTGTCATCATTTGGGCTTGAACCGGCAACGCAGAACCAAAGGCGATCGCCGTTAGCCCGAGGGCTATAGTAATTTTTCGTCCGACGCTAATCATATTTTGCTCCTAAGATTTCAACTTGGTGCTTTGGTGTTATTAATTTCCACTCCTCAATGGGGCCTTAGTCAGTCCCTAGCATTTAGTATGGACGATTTGCCAACTGGATTTCCAGTGCTTGGCACAAAACTTATTCAACGCCTATTCCACCCCGTGGTGTTGGTAAAACAAATTCACTGCTTCGGCTAAATTATTGACAATAAAATCCGGTTGATAACGTTCCAATTGTTCCCGATTGCGAATACCAGATAAAACGGCGATCGCCGGCATATTGCCCCGCTGGGCCGCCAAAATGTCCGCTTCGGTATCCCCCACCATCCACACACTATCCGCCGGAGGTAATTCGGCCAGGGCCCGTTCCATCAATAGGGGTTTATCGTTAGTGTCGCCGGTTTTCACATAACCATCCGCTAAACAATAACGGCAATCGATGGGGAAAAAATGGTTAAAGTGATTGCGGTCCAGGGCTTCCTGTAGCTCACTTTCTCGCCGCATGGTCATCAGCACTAGATCAATGCCTCGGTCTTTGATGCCCTGTAAAATCTCCTCCACTCCGGCCAGAGGCTGGTCATAGGGCAAGTAGGGCTGGCTATGGACGGTGCGATTACGGATGGCGACAAATTCTTCCGTTTGCTCCGGGGTCAAACCAGAATCAAGGCCAATCTGTGCCTTGGGTACCTTGCTCCGTTTCCTTTGCCAAAATTCCGCTTTGCTCAGTATGTTCAGATTTTGCCCAGGTAATTTAACCTGCTCCAGACAGTATTGATAAACCTGATGATACCGCTCAGAAACATCCATAATCGGGCCATCACAGTCGGTAATCAGTCTCAGCATGGGGAAGAAAGGAAAAGTAACAGTCCAAATTCTAACCGTAATTCGTTCCACCGTCCCGAGCTTATACACCATATTACCCAGAGCAAAAACCCCGACGGTCCAAGGTTCATATCCCTGGCGATCGGGGTGGTGATAGGTAAGAATTGTTTGGGCAATTAAACCCGACAATACTGCAAAATTATTGAGGTCAGAACTTAACCCCGCATTTTCTGGGCCCAAACTTTGGTGGGTAAGCCCCAAATATAGATGAAGCCTTCCGCGGCTTTATGGTCAAATTGGTCTTCCATGCCGTAGGTCGCCAATTCCGCATCATAGATGGAGTAATCAGACTTGCGGCCGGCAACGTTGGCATTGCCCTTAAAGAATTTCACCCGCACCATGCCCGTAACCCGTTCTTGGGTTTTGACGATAAAAGCATCCAAAGCTTCCTTGAGGGGGCTGTACCATAATCCTCGGTAAATCAACTGGCTATAAATTTCTTCGACGGTGTTTTTATAGTGGGTGACGTCGGCGGTTTGGGTCAAACTTTCCAGATCCCGGTGAGCATCGATTAACACCAATAGGGCCGGAGCTTCATAAATCTCGCGGGATTTAATCCCCACCACCCGGTTCTCCACCATATCCAACCGTCCTACCCCATGGTTACCGGCAATTTCATTCAGCCGTTCCACTAGAACAACAGGGTCAAGTATCACCCCATTTAAACTGACGGGAATGCCCTTTTCAAAACCGATATCCACATATTCCGGCTCGTTCGGTGTATCGACGATCGCCTTGGTCATCAGATAAATTTCTTCCGTCGGTTCCGTCATGGGGTCTTCCAGGGGACCCGCTTCGATGCTACGGCCGAGGATATTACGGTCAATGCTGTAGGGGGAAGACTTTTTCACGGGGGATTCCACGCCATACTTCTCTCCGTAGGCGATGGTTTCTTCCCGGCTCATTTTCCATTCCCGGGCCGGTGCCAACACCTTCAAATTGGGGTTGAGGGCCATAATGCTGATGTCGAACCGCACTTGGTCATTGCCTTTACCAGTGCAGCCATGGGCCACTGCATCGGCACCATATTTTTCCGCTGCTTCCACCAACATTTTGGCAATGAGGGGGCGGGCCAAGGCTGTGGAGAGGGGATAACGGTTTTCGTAGAGGGCATTGGCCTGGATGGAGCGGAAGGCATAGTCTTGAACAAATTCTTCCTTACCGTCAATAACCAGGGATTCCACTGCACCACAGCGGAGAGCTTTTTCCTGAATCGGTCCCAGTTCATCCCCCTGGCCCAAATCCGCCGCGAGGGTAATAACTTCCTCTACTCCCCATTCTTGCATTAAATAGGGAATACAAACCGATGTATCTACCCCACCGGAATAGGCGAGAACGACTTTTTTGGCGCGACCCATACTGCTTTTACCTGAAGAACTGATTCAATGTGCCATTCTAGCAGTAATGTCTTGGTCAAAATTGTTTGTTTTAACACCGCCGAGATCCTTGCCCTCGGCTATCCGCAAGGGGTTTTGCCTAGCTGGTTGAATCTCGACCGCCGGCAAATGTCAGGCTTTCCAGATAGAGCGTATCAAAGCTGAGATCGACTCCGTTCGGCCATTCCACCGAACCAGAGACAATTCTTGCAGAGCTAAACAGAGAAATATTTTTGAGTTGGCTTGGCTGAAAATGCCTTTGTTAAGCTAACTGTTTCAAACCCAACTATGGATGAGTCAGCAAAAGTAGCGGGGACGTTCACCGGTCACCCAAATTGAGAATGTTTTCCCCATCTTTGTTGTATGGAGGCCATGTCATTGTACCAATTGGATCCGGACAACCACTGCGCGCAAAAGTTGTCCAATAACGCATCATGCAATCTGACAAGGCAAAATCTTCCTCTTCATAACCGAGGCGGGCATCGAGATTTCCAAATATGTAAGGCACTTCGACTCCGTGATAAGCACCAAAGCGCGACGCTAGATCTGTTTTGGGAACTCGTGAAAAACGATAGCAATAAGTCGGGGCCGTCATCAATGCCGCCATTCGACGGGTTGGCTCGACAGCAATGCGGAATGCTAGCTCTTCCGCCTCTGGACTGCCAGGGGCAGTGTGAGTAAAGCGGGTTCCCTCATCCCCGTTGTAGCCAAGGATGCTCGGCACTGGTGCCCCTTTCACCGCCGCAAAAATCAAACCAGGATCTTCCGGCAGAAACCAACCATCAACCACAGGACAAAACAACATCTTGCCCTTATTAGCCGCCAATAAATCCACGTCTGAGTGCTGACGCAATTCATTGATTACTTTCCCCGGCGTTGTGCAACCCAGTGAAGCGGCGAACTTGGAGGCATTAGCCGCAGCGCATCCTGGATCTGTGCTCGCCTGAGGTAAACCGTGGGGGATTGTAAACCAGGTTCCGCTCTGCATAATCGTGTGGGAGAAAAGTTCCCTGGATAGCGGGCTGGCAAGGTGGCAAGAAATACTGATGCCCCCGGCTGATTCACCAAACAGGGTCACACATCCAGGGTCCCCGCCGAAGGCGGCAATGTTCTCCCTAACCCACTGCAGCGCACAAAGCTGATCGAGTAGGCCATAGTTGCCCGAAGATCCATGGGGAGATTCCTCGGCCAGTTCTGGATGGGAGAGAAAACCAAAGGGGCCCAGACGATAATTCACTGTCACGACCACTACACCGTATCTAGCCAAGTTCGCTCCATCAAACTCGGCTGCTGATCCGCTCCCAACTACAAAAGCCCCTCCATGAAACCAGACCATGACGGGCAGTTTCGCCGAATCTCCAGGAGCAGGGGTCCAAACATTGAGGTAAAGACAATCTTCGTTTGGTGCGCGTTGACGTTCCGTGATAACCGGAATCGTATCCAGGTATTGCGTGCAGGGATTGCCAAAGGAAGTTGCCGAACGGGAACTATCCCAGCTAACGCCAGCCACAGGAGGCTTCCATCGTAATGCCCCCACCGGCGGGACGGCATAGGGAATTCCCAGAAATGAGCCAAGCCCCTCAGAAACCGTCCCAATCAAGCGTCCTCCAGACACCTGAATTTCCAATGTGGTAAAGCCTGTTTTCATTGCTAGAGTTAACCTAGTCAACCTGCATGAATTTCTGGCATCTTAACTTTAAATATGGCAAGCAGGCTTAGGCTGAAAAAGTTGGGACTAACGATCGCCGTTAACCCTAGAAAATTTAGTTAGAGCCATGGCTGAGCACCACTCGATAATGGGCTTTGCCGTTTTCCAGGTGGGCGATCGCCTCGTTAATCTGGTCAAAACTGAATTGCTCCACCACGGGCTTAATGTTATGACGCACAGCAAAATCCAACATGGTGGTAATGGTGGCGGGACTACCCACGGGGGAAGCGGCGATGGATCGTTGCCCCATCAAGAGAGGGAAAAGGTTCAGCTCCAAAGGCTCCAACACGACCCCAACAAAATGGAAATGGCCCTGGGGCGCAAGGGTAGTGATGTATAAATTCCAGTCCAGCTTCAGGTTCACCGTGGAAATGATGTAGTCAAATTTGCCTTCCACACTGGCGATCGCCTCCGGATCGGTGGAATCAAGTATATGGTGAGCCCCCAACTCCAAAGCTTCCGTTTGTTTCCTGGCACTGGAGGTAAAAGCGGTCACTTCACAGCCCCAGGCCCGGAGAAATTGCACCGCCAAATGGCCCAAGCCACCAATGCCGATCACTGCCACTTTCGCAGTGGGTTTTAAACCCAACTCCACCATGGGGCTAAACACTGTGATGCCACCACAAAAAAGCGGCCCCGCACTGGCTAGGTCAATATCTTTGGGTAATTTCACCACACTGACCCCCTTGGCCCGCACTCGATCGCCAAAGCCACCGTAATGACCCACAATGGTCGATTCTGCCGTGGCACAAAGATTGTGATCACCCGATAAACAACTATGGCAAGTCATGCAATAGCCCGCATGCCAACCCAGCCCCACCAGATCTCCCACTTGCACATGGTTCACCCCTTCCCCAATGGCGGCCACAGTACCCACCACTTCATGGCCCGGCACGAGGGGATAACTGGAAATGCCCCATTCGTTATTGATCATGGACAAATCACTATGGCAAACTCCACAATATTGCACCTCAATCTCCACCTCGTTAGCCCCCAAAGCGCCGGGATCATATTCAAAGGGCTGGAGTTTTCCGTTGGCTTCCAGGGCGGCGTAGGCTTTAATCATGGGCGATAAGTCTTTTGGTACTGTCAAAACTGGGTTCGATGGGGTGGTGGAGAACTTAATTGACCCCCGGGTCCCCCAAATTGTAATTGATTCTTCAATGATGGGCTAGTTATGTATTGGCGGTTACCCCAACTTTCAAACTCGAACACAACTGCTACCATGGAGCCTAGTAATCACCAATTATTTTCAGTAAGATTTTATGAGCGACTTAATTGTTATCGGCTACGACGATGAATACAAGGCAGAAGAAGTACGCCTTGCCCTAGCTAAACTACAGGTAGAGCATTTGATCGAAATGGAAGATGCCGCCGTTGTGGTCAAAGACGAAAAGGGCAAAATAAAGCTCAAACAAGCCATTAATCTCACCAGTTCCGGCGCCGTTAGTGGCGGTTTTTGGGGTTTATTGATCGGCGTTTTATTTTTCAATCCTCTTTTAGGAGCAGCAGTAGGGGCGGCCAGTGGAGCCTTGGCCGGTGCTCTCAGTGACATTGGTGTGGATGATAATTTCATGCGGGAACTAGGAGAAACCATGTCCCCCGGTAGTTCTGCCCTATTTGTTCTGGTCAGGAAAGTGACCCCCGACAAGGTATTGGCTGATGTGAGCAAATACGGCGGTAAAGTGCTGAGAACTTCTTTGTCCCAGGATGAAGAGTCCCAACTGCAAGCAGTGCTCGATCGCCATGGTTTATTGGACGGTGTTCCGGCGGCGGAATAGTCATCGGTAGCTAAATGGACTATTCCCCTGGCCCTGATAATTAATTCCAGGTAATAAATAAATTGGAATTTCGCGGGGATTCAGGTTGCCCAACAGCTCGATTTTGACCAATCTTGCTAAAAATTTCATAGTCATATTTTCTTAATTCCCCATTTTGGCCGGCCTTGGTGGGGAATTTAATTTTGCTTAAAATTGTGTGGGATCATTATTGGGAATTGCGTTGCTGAGAAAATTATGATCAACATTTTTAGGATTTGGGCGATCGCCGCCAATGGTTTTCGAGAGGTTATCAGGGACCGGATTCTTTATGTGATCGGCTTTTTTGCCATTTTGATGGCCCTGGCCCTGCGCATACTGCCAGAAATTTCCGTCGGAGCGGACGGTAAAATTTTCCTCGACCTGGGTTTAGCAGCCACTTCCCTGTTGGGGGCGATCGTGGCGATTTTTGTCGGTACGGGCCTAATCAATAAAGAAATCGAGAAACGGACCGTGTTGGTGCTTATTCCCAAGCCCCTCAGCCGCAGTGAACTTATTATCGGCAAACATTTGGGATTATCGGGGGTGCTAGCTGCCATGTTGGTGATTATGACCAGCATTTACTTGGCCATGTTGGCCTGGGCCAAAATTCCTTTTTCTCCCACGGCCATTCTCATTTCCCAGGGTTTTCTCTTACTAGAATTAGCTGTCCTCACGGCGATCGCCATTTTATTTGGGGTATTTACCAGTTCCATTTTGGCCACCCTGCTCAGTTTTGGGGTGTACTTTATGGGACATATCAGCCGGGATTTGCTCAAGTTGGGGGAAATTACCAAAAATACCAACATCGAAACCCTGACTAAATATCTTTACCTGGTGCTGCCCAACCTGGAAAGATTTAATCTGAAAAATGAGGCGGTGTACGGAATTTTGCCCACCAGCAGCGAACTTTGGGCCAACTTACTCTACGGCATTCTCTACATCACTTTGATGCTCACCCTAGCAAATTTGATTTTTACCCGCAGACAGTTTTAGGTGTTTTACATTTGAGAGTGTCAAGTGGGCAATGATATGAGATCATGAGCAACTTTGGCTAATGAGATTTTGAAAAAATGTCTATACACTGCCTTGAATGTAATCAAAAATGGGTTTGTCAAGGAGAAGCAACGATTCAAGTGTAAGAGTTGCCAATATCAATTCACAAATATTTCCAAGGAACGGGGTAAACCTCTCTGGATGAAACTAGAAGCAGTCCTACTGTACATGAGTGGCATGTCAATGAATGCGACAGCAAAACTATTGGGAGTTTCTACTCAGTCAGTGCTCAACTGGGTTAGAGATTTTGGTGAAGCAAACTATGAAAAACCAGCCCCAGACTCAGCCATGGTGGTGGAATTAGACCAACTGTGGCATTTTCTTCAGGCAAAAAAACAAGTTATGGATCTGGAAGGCATATGAGCATGTTACTGGGAGACTCATCAACTGGGAACTGGGAAATCGTGATAGTCAAACCCTGAGTCGCTTGCTGGAGAGACTGGCAAAGTGGAAAGTGACGGTGTACTGCACTGATGACTGGAAGCCTTATCAACAACTGCTGGATGAACATCCTGATGGGTTCCATGTGATTAGCAAAAGAGAAACCGTCGGGATTGAGAGAAACAACTCAGATAATCGCCCTTGGTTTGCCAGATTCCATCGCCGGACGAAGGTTATCCCCAAGTCAGCCTACATGGTTGAAATTACCATGGCAATATTTGCTAAATTCAGGGTCAATGGCAGCATAGAATTGTTACGCAACTGGCGGCTTTCATTACTTTCTTGAACTCTCTAATTATTAATTACCTTAACCACAACAGCTAGGAGCAGGACCTTGTATTGCATTGGTTTGATTAGTGGCACTTCCGTGGATGGCATTGATGCCTGTTTAGTGGAAATTACTGGGTCTGGGTTAGATCTCAGGGTGGATTTGCTGCGGGGAGAAACCTACGGCTACCCCACTGGCTTGCGTCAACAAATTTTAGATTTGTGCGGCGGAAAACCCACTAGCCCAGAGGCGATCGCCTTCGTGGATGACAATATTGCGAAGGAATTTGCCCAGGCGGCCCAGAAAATTCAACAATCTTTGCCCCCGGCGGACTTAATCGGTTCCCATGGCCAAACCATTTTCCATCGTCCCCCCAATGCCGGAAACTCCCTTTTCCTAGGCTACAGTTGGCAGTTGGGTCGGGGAGAGGCGATCGCCAGTTTGACGGGACTGACCACGGTGAGCAATTTTCGAGCGGCGGATATTGCGGCGGGGGGCCAGGGAGCGCCCTTGGTTTCCAAAATTGACGTTTGCCTATTGAGCGATCAGGATGAACACCGCTGTGTGCAGAATTTGGGTGGCATTGGCAATGTGACCTATCTTCCTCCCCGCAATCAGGCCGATTGGCAGGAAAAAATTTGCGGCTGGGACACGGGGCCCGCCAACGTCTTAGTTGACCTTGCGGTGCAAAAATTTACCCAGGGGGAAAAAACCTATGATCAAGGGGGGCAATGGGCAGCCCAGGGTCAGCCCCGGCAAGCATTGGTGGATCAATGGTTACAAGAACCCTTTTTTGAGCAATGCCCTCCTAAATCCACCGGCCGGGAGTTGTTTGGGGCCCAGTACCTCGACAAGTGCTGGATTGAAGCCCAGCGCCAGGGCCTGAATGAAACTGACTTTTTGGCCACTCTGACGGAATTTACGGCCCGCTCTGTGGTGACGGAATACCAACGGTTTTTACCCCAGTTGCCCGATCGCCTGTTGCTATGTGGCGGTGGTGCCCATAACCTCTATCTACGGGAGCGGCTCCAGTATCATCTTGGCCCCAACACCAAAATTCAGCGCACCGATGATGTTGGTCTGAACAGCGATTTCAAAGAGGCGATCGCCTTTGCCGTATTGGCCTATTGGCGTTTTCAAGAGCAGTTTCCAGGCAATGTTCCTCTGGTCACCGGCGCTAACCAGGATTGTCTTTTGGGGGATATTCACCTTGCGCCAGCCCGCAACCGATTTGATTAATTATTGGTAGCTTCAGCCAATTCCGCTAGCCGTTCCTGTTGATCCTGGGAAATACAGGACTCAATAATGGTGTGAATTTCACCTTCCAGGGCCGTGTTTAAATCAAAGTTGCGCCCCAAACGGTGGTCAGTGACCCGGTTATCCTTGTAGTTATAGGTGCGAATTTTTTCGGAACGGGAACCCGTCCCCACTTGCGATCGCCGATTGGAACTGATGGCATCCTGTTGTTCCTGGAGCATCATGTCATAGAGTTTCGCCCGGAGAATTTGCATGGCCCGTTCACGGTTTTGGAGTTGGGAACGTTCCTCTGTGCAAAAAATCCTAATGCCTGTGGGTTTATGGAACAGATCCACCGCCGTCTCCACCTTGTTAACGTTTTGTCCACCAGCCCCACCGGAACGAGCCGGACTCATTTCAATATCTTTAGGATCAATTTTAACTTCCACGTCATCCACTTCGGGCATGATGGCCACGGTGGCGGTGGAGGTATGTACCCGCCCCCCAGCTTCCGTCACCGGCACCCGTTGCACCCGATGCACTCCCGCTTCAAATTTCAATTGACTATAAACCCTTTCTCCCTTCACTTCGAGAATTGCTTCCTTAAAGCCCCCCATATCCGCCAAGGACTCACTCAACAGACTCACTTTCCAGCCTTGGCTCTCGGCATACCTGGTGTACATTCGCACCAAATCCCCAGCCCAAATACTAGCTTCGTCTCCCCCGGTGCCAGCGCGGATTTCCAACATGATATTTTTCTCATCGTTGGGATCCTTGGGCAAAAGCAGGATAGTTAGACGTTTTTCCAACTCCCCAATGGCATTTTCCAACTCCTCCACCTCCAACTGGGCCATTTCCCGCATTTCTGGGTCATTGCCGGATTCTTTGACAATTTGCCGAGCCCCTTTTAAATCCTCTTGGCTTCTTTTCCAAGTGTCGTAGGTATCAACGGTTTCTTCCAATGATGAGCGGGCTTTGGCCACCCGTTGCAATTCATCGGGGTTGGTGGCAATGTCCGGATCCGCCAGCATCCTAGTCAATTCCTGATAGGTCTGCTCCACAGAAGCTAGTTTGTCTAAGAGGTACGTTTCCGCCATGGTCTGCCTTGGGTCAAAATGCTCAGTCTTCTATTCTAACTCCCCCAAGACCCCCCTGCTTTCTCCCGCTGTATTGACCGCCCACTAATCAGTCCGCATCTTCAAATAAAAGCTCTTCCAGGATATGTTTTAGTTCGTCATTGTCGGGGTGTACCAACTCAATTTCCGTTTCACTAACGGCTTTAGCAAGGAACAACAAAGGGGCGAGGGGAGTGTAAATGCTATAGCGTTCTTCCTCGTGGTAAAAACTAGCCAAGAACTGCAACTCTTCCTCTTCCATTTCAGCGGCGGCATCGTTGCCCTCAATTTCTAGGGTGAGGATATCTTCGTCTTCAATGGGGGGCAATTCACCGCTAACAGTGAGGGTGTAAGCAGTGTACTTCAATGACAAATCCAATTCTGCTAGTACAGCCTTAGCATCAGCAAAAATACGGCTAATTTCTTCTTGATCCTCTAGTAAAATTGCCTCGGCATCTTCTGTTTCTTCATCATCATCTTCCCAGGCAATAATCACCACTGGGATATCAACGGGCATCAATAATAAATATTGAGCATCTTCTTCTTCAAGGGAATTTTCCACGTAGCAATCTAAGGCCCGCCCCGCTTCATCGTAGAGCGTTATGCTATCGCTTTCATCCGGTTCATTTTCTTGATTAAACAGATAAGCAGACATATAACTTAATAATATTATTGAGTATTAAGAGTATCACGGAAGAAGCAGATATTTAAGAAGGGAGCTTAATTAAAGTTTAGGTGATCTAGCCAATTGCTTTTTTCAATAGTGTTAACTCCATTGATATCCGTAAGATTATATTGCAATGGGGTAATGGTGATGAAGTTATCTTGGCTGGCCTGCACGTCGGTGGGAATGCGACGGTTGAGCCGGAGATAGTCCGGTTGGGGAATTTCCTTTACCCTTTCCCCTGCTAGCCAGTAGTAGCGTTTTCCCCGGGGATCGTACCTTTCTTCGAAGGTTTCGCTATAGCGTTGTAGTCCCTGACGGGTGAGCTTAACTCCGGCAATCTGATCCGCTGGCACCGCTGGAATATTGATGCTAAATAGAGTCGGCTCCGTCAATGGCGATCGCCAGAGATGTTGGACAAAGCAGTTGGCAAAGTCAGCGGCGGGCTGGAAATCCGTGGCGGTAAAACTGACCAAACTCAAAGCAACGCTAGGAATGCCCTCGATCAACCCTTCCATGGCGGCGGAAACCGTACCGGAATATAAAACATCAGTGCCGAGGTTAGCACCGTGGTTAACTCCGGAAAGGACAAAATCTGGATAGCGGGGCATCACCGCATGGAGAGCAAACTTTACACAATCAGCAGGGGTGCCAGAACAGGACCAAGCCTTGATGCGGGGATCAAACACATCCTCCACCATGCCCGCTCGAATTGGTCGATGGAGGGTCAGGCCATGGCCTGTGGCCGATCTTTCCCGGTCAGGGCAGACCACTGTGACTTGATGCCCGGCGGCGGCCAGGGTGTTGGCCAAGGTACGTACCCCTTGGGAAAAAATACCGTCATCGTTACTGACGAGGAGATTGAGGACCGGGGATGGGGTCATGGGACACCAAAGAATCGAGATTGTGCCTTTCAGCCTTAACGATATCAGGCTATGTCCCGCTTAAGCTCCGATTATTGCCAGCTAACTCCTTGGCGCCCTGGGGCCATAACTGGGAAGTATTTTGTGCCTTTGGCCAATGTGGCGATCGGTCCCAAATGGACTAATCCTGCTTTCACAAGAAAAAATTTTTCTTTTTTAATGGTTTATTTTTCCCAATAAAACCTTTTTTTTACCTTTGGAAACCAACCGTAATCTGAGAAACTGTCTTGTTTTTTTTAAGAAATATTATTAATCTGAAATTCAAGAGAGGTTAATCAACGCCAATTATTATCTCGCATTATTAATCCTCCTTTATATCTGTCTCTTATACACA
>NZ_JADEWJ010000433.1:0-1638 GCF_015207725.1 Synechocystis sp. LEGE 06083 | reverse complement strand
GATGTGGCCATTGACCGGGCTTTGCAAAAACATTCATTGTCTCCTCCCGATCGCCGTTTATGTACGGAATTGGTGTACGGAGTGGTGCGCCGACAAAGAACCCTGGACTATTTAGTTGAGCAACTTGGCGATCGCCCGATTAGTAAACAACCGCCGGATTTAAGACGGATTGTGCATCTGGGGCTGTATCAATTGAGCTATCTGGATCAGATTCCGGCTTCGGCGGCGGTCAATACCAGTGTGGATTTGGCTAAGGCCAATGGTTTAAAGGGGTTGAGCAAAGTTGTTAACGGTATGTTGCGCCGCTACCAACGGGGGCAGGAAGGGGGAGAAGGAGTTGTAGACCAGGAAAAAATCAGTTTAGGCGGAAAATATAGTTTCCCCGATTGGTTGGTGGATTTATTTGTACAAACCTGGGGCCGGGAAGAAACGGAAGCTTTATGTGCTTATTTCAATCACAACCCCTCTTTAGATATCCGCATCAATCCCTTGCAAACCAGTCGGGAAGCAGTGGCCCAGATGTTGGAGTCCATGAATATTACCGCCACCGCCATGGCCGGTTTACCCCAGGGGTTAAGGTTGACCGGAAAAACCGGGGCCATCACCCAACTGCCAGGTTTTGTAGAAGGTCTCTGGACGGTGCAGGATGCTAGTGCCCAATGGGTGGCCCAAATCCTCAATCCCCAACCGGGGGAAACTATTTTTGATGTTTGTGCAGCCCCCGGCGGTAAAACTACCCACATGGCTGAGTTGATGGGGGACCAGGGACAAATTTATGCCGGCGATCGCCATGGTTGGCGCTTACAAAAGTTGGCCGTTACCCAACAAAGATTAGGACTAACCAGCATTAAAACCTGGGAGGGGGATTTGATTCAACCGGGGACAAAACCTCCCATGGAGTTGGTAGACCGGGCGTTACTGGATGTACCCTGCTCCGGGCTAGGAACTCTGCATCGCAATCCGGATCTACGTTGGCGACAAAATCCAGATACCATTGCCACCCTTTTACCCCTGCAACAATCTCTATTAACGGCGATCGCCCCTTTGGTGAAATCCGGCGGCACCCTGGTTTATTCCACCTGCACTTTGAACCCGGCAGAAAATGAAGCGCAAATTAAACAGTTTTTGCAAGACCATGAAGATTGGCGGCCGGAAAACTTTACCTGGATTAGCCCATCGGGAGATTCCCAAGCTATTACTGACGGTATGCTGACTATTCTTCCCCACCAACACCAGCAAGACGGATTTTTCATCGCAAATTTAAAGAAAGCTTAACAATCCTAACGGCGATCGGCCCTTCCCCCCACAATAGGAATAGTGAATCAAAATTCTGGTTAGGGGGTTAATGTCCTAAAAACAATACATGGGACTTATTGCTTGACCGGAAACTTCAGCTGAGTTAACTGTACCATTCCATCCCTGGGGGGTAATGCGCCATGACGAAAACCGCTAAAACTAAACAACTACTCAAAATTCTGATTGGGGCCGCTGGGCTAGATGGGGTAATCCAAGTGGAAGAAAGGCAATATCTACGACGCTTAGCAGCGGAATATGAAGTAGAAAATGATCCGGAATTACAGGCCCTTTTATCAGAACTAAAATCCGTGGAAGCGCCCCAATGCTATGCCTGGGTGAATG
>NZ_JADEWJ010000432.1:0-1650 GCF_015207725.1 Synechocystis sp. LEGE 06083 | reverse complement strand
GTTTACCGGTAGAAAGCTCCCCCTCACCGAAGCGGACGTTGTGGTGGGCTTCGCGCCGCACGTCACCTCGCTGAGCGACTACTACCCGTTTGGGAGTGGGATGGAGGGGCGAACGGTACCAAGTACGTACCGGTACGGTTACGGCGGCCATGAATTGGAACAGGATAATTTACTAGATATGGGCGATAGATGGTTGGATTCGCGGATTGGCAGGACTATGAAGCTTGATAAGTATGTAGACGACTATCAATGGATAAGTGGTTATACATATGCTGCGAATAATCCGCTCTTATGTATAGATATTCACGGAGAAAGAATATATATCCATTACCAAACCGAGAGTGGAGAAGATGCGAAATACGAATACGGCTCGGGGCTTGAAGTGCCAAATGATCCATTTGTTCGTGGAACCGTTGCTGCGCTCAATAGGATTTCAGAGAGTCCTAATGTGTCAGACAGATTGGATGTGATAATTAGTTCAGATTTGAATGTGACAATTACACCATATTTCGAGACACAATATCACGCGGCAATTGCTAGTTGGAAGGATATGGATGGGGTTAAGCAGTTTGAGGTTAAACCGGACCAGGAGGTAAAATTTAACATGAACCTGGGTTTGCAAGAGGCAAGTACAGGTGTGGTGAACCCGCCATTCATAAGCCTTTGGCACGAACTAGGGCATTTGTACAATGCTATCACTGACACAGAGGGATTCGTAAATAGACATGATCAGATTTATGATTCCAAAGACGTTAGCTGCGAGGATCATGTTTGGACCAATGAGGAAGAACGTGTTAATATTCAACAAAACGAGTGGCCACTGGCTGTTGAGTCAGAGGGTTTTGAAAGGCAAACACATAAAGTTGGTGGAAGGAGCGGAGTTGTAGCCGTGAAAACAAACGGCCCTTTAAGTACAGAAGTGGTAAAACAATGAAACTAAAGATTATAATTCTTGGCTGCTTATTTGTTTCGGCTCCACCAAAGCAACCGGAGTGCAGCTATCACACTGTCCTCATATATGGTGAGTCATTCTACAGAAGTAATACGACAGGGAACCACTGGATAGATGCCAACTATATTAGATGCAATGCGGAAGTGTCCATGACAATTAAGCAACTATCACTACTAAAAGAAATTGGAAGATATTTTTTTGGTCTTGAAGTTCGTGGTGAGCCACCGTTGAATCCGATGGAGGTTGAAAATGTTGCGTTAGTTATAGACTTTTATTCTAGTGGCAGCGTAGCATCAGTTGTTTTGATTGATTCAGACTGGAGGGTCTTTATTTACCGAGATTATCAACCATACAATGAAGTTGCTTTGACTGAAAGTCAAAAATGCGAAGTGTTTAATTTAATCTCAGTTATGCCCTACTTAGTTGCTGACCCTTGTTGAGATTTAAATACCACTGAAATCGTCAATGCAGAATCGGGGGGCATTTGATATTTCTACGCCAAGTAGTAAAGAATCCTTCAGGGATTGTCAGTAACTTTCATCACCATCTTCTCTCGATTGGGGTATACACCGTATCCCCCCGAGCAACTACACGCACCACTTGCTGGAGAAGTTCGAGAGTTTTTCGGGATCAATGTTGTTGGGCAGGAGTTGGTGGAGTTTGTTGACTTTGTAGTCAGCGATGTTCTCGAGCACGTA
>NZ_JADEWJ010000075.1:0-14724 GCF_015207725.1 Synechocystis sp. LEGE 06083 | reverse complement strand
TCTGCAAGAATCGACACATGGTAGATTCGCTAATTTTAATACCAGTTCTTTCTAGCCATAGCTCACAGTATTCTGAAAGGGTATAATCGGGATATTCTGTCACCATTGCTATCGCCTGCTCTTCTTTTCCCATAAGTTGACTAGGTTTACCACCACTGGGAGCTTTTGGACAAACTTGTCCCGTTTCTCGTTTCAATTTAAGCAAATCCTGAACGGTCGTTTTGCTTACTTGAAACTGCTCTGCTACTTTTCTAATTGAGGTTCCACCACCTTCATAGGTCTTGACTATTCTTTCTCTTAGATCAACTGATAGAGCTGGCATTTTACTTTTCGATGAACTCCCCTGAATATTTGTCCCTCATTGTACCACCTCGTCATAGAATCTGCCGTATTAGCCATTGCCTGGGGAGTCTAGGTTCATCACCAAACAACTAATATTTTTATCATCCCTCGCTTCATAGGTAAATTCATCTACGCTTTGCAGGGCCAAAAAAATTCCTAATCCACCAATGGGTCGGTCCTCCGCCTCCAAGCTCAGAATTGATTGATCAAATTGGCGATCGCGGGGATCATAGGCGAGACCAGTATCCACCATAGTGACCTTTAATTTACGCTCATCCGCTTCTACTTGGATACTAATTTGATTGTGTCCCGGTGCATTAGCATAGCCATAATTAATAATATTAGTTGCCAATTCATCCACTGCCAATCTCAACTTATAAGCTCTTTTTTTTGGTAATCCTACCACTTGAGCTTGATCTAAAATATGTTTTCCAATACTATTTAAGGCGTCTAAATCAGCGGGAAAATTTAAAATAGTCATGGCACTTAATTACGATAAACAGCAATCATAGTAATGTCATCGAACTGAATGGAACCATCAATATGACTGATTAATTCTTGTTTGACTATGTCTAGAATTTTTGTTCCTGTCGAAAAATTTGTTGTTAACGTTTCCGCTAGTCTTTTGCGTCCAAAAAATTCCTTAGTTGGCGATCGGGCATCGGTAACACCATCAGTATAGCCAATTAATATTTCTCCAGGGTCGATTGTTAGACTATCAATTGTGAAAGTGGAGTCGGGCATCATCCCCACAGCGGGACTAGTGGATTTTAATTTGTGCTTAATACCCTCAGAATTTAAAATAAAAACTGGTTCATGACCAGCATTGATATAACTTAGATTGCCATTACTAATATCAATTACACCAAAAAATAAAGTGGCAAACATGGCCATGTCTCCATGTTCAGTGGCAATGTAATCATTAGTAAGTCGCACTGCATTTAAAAATTGTACAATAACCTTTTTTTTGTCATCACTATCACTGACACTACATTTATAGTTAACGTCACGAATACAGGTATCTCCTGGCATGGTTTCTCCAGAAAATACCCTTAATAAACTACGGAATAGACCCATAAACATGGCGGCTCCTACTCCTTTGTCGCATACGTCACCGATGACGATCGCCAAATAGCCATTGCCTAGCAAAAAAGCGTCATAAAAATCGCCAGAGACGGTTCGAGCCGGTTCAAAAACAGCATTTATTTGCCACTGGGGTAACTGGGGTAAGCTAATGGGCAAAAAGTTCTGTTGGATTTGTCGGCCTTTTTCCAGCTCCAAGCGGTTCATACCATCTTTAATTTCCTGGGCAATCAAGGTTTTAATTTGATTTCTCATATGAATGAAGCTGTTACCCAAAATGCCTATTTCATCCTTGCCCTGAACTGTGATGGGATAGTTCAAATTTCCTTCGGCGATCGCCTGGGAGGCCTTAGTAAGTTCTAAAATAGGAATTGTGCTGTGGTGGACGACACTCCAGGAAGCATAGGCCACAATCACTCCAATTACTAAAAGCAACAGATAGCCAATTCTATTAACATTCAAAATAGCTGTTTGAATATCAGATTCTGAATTTTCTACAATTAGCCCCCAGGTTTTTGTTCCACGCAAATGAACGGGAGAAAGATAAGAAAACCGGCCTTGGCTATAAACAAATCCACCTTGGTTATTGAGCAATTGATTAACAAGAAGAGAGTTTTTTCTGTTTTCTAGTACGCTATAGTTTTTGATATCGGTATCGGCATAAACATATCCTTGGTAATTGACTAACAAGATACGCTCAAGCTCAGCATCCTTTAGAATTTTTTGAACAAAATCAGCAATAATTGGCAGGGGAACACAGCCCACAACAATGCCAATTTGAGTTTGATCATTTTTGTTGTGGATAGGCACAATTAAACAATCCTTACTCTCTGCATAAGTCTTTCCAGGAAATAAACGGTTTACATGCCGCTTTGCTTCTTTTACCTCTTCAAACCAACGTTTCAGAGGCAATTCTTTTTCTTGATTGGCACCATCACTGCCGGCAACTAACTCTCCCTCTTGGTTAGCAACGACGAAGAAGCCATTCCATTGATGAAATTTAACGAACTCGTTTAAAAAATACCGGGATTCTTCGACATTGAATTCAGTTATTACTGGTTCGGAAGCAACAAAAGCAGTACTTTGTTGCCGCTCCCGATCTGCACGGGAAATTAATTGGGTAATCAACCTTGCACGGCTTTGAAGATCTTTTTCTGCAATTTTTTTTAATTGCCTTCCCGTATAGGAGTCGATGAGAAAAATCCCTCCCAGTGTAGGAGGAATCAGACAAAGTAGTAGAAGCCCAACAATGCGAAACCGAATTGATTGCATGAACGGTTGAATCAGTTTCATGGGGTGCTGTACCGAGAATAATTTAGGTTTCTACCAATGCGGTTTCTGCTTTATTGTTAGGCAATTAGTTCCTCTCTCCCCGAGTTAATAAAAGGATTATGGGTATTTAGCGGCCTCAGACTGCAAAATCGTAACTATCTACCATGTGAAAGCTTTGATGCAGCCCTGTTTGCTCAATGGTATCGTTAACCATTTCCTGGGTTCCCACCAAAAAAATCTCTACCCCCATTCCCATTTTTTGTTTGGCGAACACCAAAACCCTTAAACCGGCGCTAGACATGTATTCTAACTGATCCATCATCAAAACTAATCTGGTGATATCAGCTTGGGCCGCTGTTTCGATTTGTTCTTTAAACAAGGGAGCCGTACCCCCATCTAGTTCGCCGATGAGGGTTAATTTTGCCTGACCATTAATGGTTTCCAATTCAATGCTAAATGCCATGGTTAATAAGAAAAGAATAATTGAATAAAAGTAGATTTGCCTTGGCAATTTACTTCGCCAATAAAATTACTACACTCCGATCGCCAATGAGCATGGACGACTGGCATTCCAGAGGGGGTTCCTGGCCAGGGGGATGAATATCTGCCGGAGGTTGGGCTCCAGTGTTGGCAAAGACGTGCCAGACAGTGCCCACCGGGGGGGCTGGCAGTTCAAACCAAAGACTTTCGTAGTGCATATTCATGGCCACATAAATTTGATTGTCCTTAACTTTGCCTCCTTTGGCATGTTGACCACAGAGCATGAAAGCTAAAACCCGGCTATCGGCAGACCAATCAGCATGCCAAGCCCTTACTCCATGCCAACTGATATCAGGAAAACCTGCCCCTAGGTAATCGCAGTTCTGGAAATGTTCACTATTGCGTAGCACAGGATGGGCCAAACGGAAGGCAATACAGTGTTTAACAAACCGGAACCAGTCCTGATTTTGTTGGAGTAAATTCCAATTGAGCCAATTCAAGGGGGAATCATGGCAGTAGGTATTATTATTACCCCCCTGGGTTTTGCCCATTTCGTCCCCCATCAGTAACATGGGCACTCCCTGACTAACCAACAAAATGGCGATCGCGTTACGCATTTGGCGCGCCCGCAGTGCGAGAATTCCCTGGTCATCCGTGGGACCTTCTACGCCGCAGTTCCAACTGTAATTATCGTTGGCTCCGTCATTGTTATTTTCCCCGTTGGCGTAGTTATGTTTGTAGTTATAGGCCACCAAATCCGCTAGGGTAAAACCGTCGTGGGCCGTAACAAAATTGATGGAAGTGGAAGGAGGTCGCCCTGCCCCTTGGTAAAGATCGGGGGACCCCTGTAGCCGTTGGGCCATTTCCCCAATGACCCCTACATCCCCTTTGATAAATTTCCGCACCGTATCCCGGTATTTGCCGTTCCATTCCGCCCAGCGGCCATAACTAGGAAAACAACCTACTTGGTATAGTCCCCCTGCGTCCCAGGCTTCGGCAATTAATTTAGACCGGGCCAAAATGGGATCAAAAGCCAGGGTTTCCAATAGGGGCGGATTGGCCAAAGGATAGCCCCAGGGATCGCGACCCAAAATGGAGGCTAAATCAAAGCGAAAACCATCAATGTGAAATTCCGCTGTCCAGTAACGCAGACAGTCCAATACCATGCCCCGCACAATGGGGTTATTGCAATTGAGGGTATTGCCGGTGCCACTGAAATTGAAATAGTAACCCTCCGGAGTGAGCATGTAATAGGTTTTGTTATCTAATCCCCGAAAGGAAATGGTGGGGCCCCGTTCATTGCCTTCCGCCGTGTGGTTAAATACCACATCTAAAATCACGGAAATGCCCACTTTATGCAGTTCTTTGACTAGGTTTTTCAGCTCGTCAATCTGCATGCCAAATTTGCCTGTGGCCGCGTAGCCTGCTTTGGGGGCGAAAAAATTAACGGTGCTATAGCCCCAGTAGTTAACCAAAAACTCCCCTGTTTCTGGGTGGTAACGGCTATGTTCAAACTCGTCAAACTCAAACACCGGCATCAATTCGATGGTGTTGACGCCTAATTCCTGTAGGTAGGGAATTTTGGCCAGAATGCCAGCAAAGGTCCCCTGGTGATTTTCCTTAACTCCGGAGGAAGGGTCTTTGGTGAAGCCCCGCACATGCATTTCATAGATGACCATATCTTCCAGGGGAACCTCTAGAGGAGAGTCATTTTCCCAATCAAAATCGTCAAAGCTCAGGCGTCCCCGGTGTTGGTAAATGTCATCCCAATTGGGTTGGGTGCCCCAGACGTCCCGGCCGCTGACCACTTTGGCGTAGGGATCAAGCAAAATTTTACTGGTATCGAACCAATGGCCTTGCTGGAAGTTATTGGGGCCATCCATGCGGTAGCCGTATTCCAAATTTTCGAAATCCAGGTCAAATACCACCATGCAGTAGACGTTACCAATGCGAAAAGATTCTGGAAAGGGAATTTCCACAAAGGGTTGGGAGCCCTGCTTCTCGAATAGCACGAGGGTACAGTCGGTACTATGGCTGGAATAAATGGAGAAGTTAACCCCCCCTGGCACAATGGTGGCCCCAAAGGGGAAAGGCTGGCCACAGCGGAGCTGATAACCGTTAATGGTGTGGGTCGGATGGACATCAATGCGTTCCATGGTGGCCTAAGAGAATGCGTTCTTGCCTTCAGCAAGGGTGGGACAAATCGAAAAAAAGTCGAGAAAACCAGTTACGGCCATGGTGTCCAGCAGTTCTTCTGACAGGCCGACTAGAACCAATTGGGCGGAGTTACCTTTGGTTTGGCGATAGAGGTAGAGCAAAAGCCTTAACCCGGCGCTGGACATGTAGGGCACCCCGGTCATATCCAAGAGAATTTTTGCCCCTGGCTGGGCATGGGGAAGAATGGCTTGGTGGATTTGGGGCGCAGTGTTGGCGTCTACTTCCCCCCCTAAGGTGACAAGGACAATGTCTTCCTGTTGGTCAATCTGAATGTCCATGGATTTCGGTTAGTTGGTGGGAATTAAACGAACTTTTACTTTGACCCTTTCCTGGGTGTCGGGAAGCTGGACTGTCAGCTGTTGGGCATCAAAATTTTCATATGGTTGGCCGTCAATTTCCACACTGGCGATCGCCACACTGCCTGGAGGAAGAATATCGGGGGAGACCCTCAAAATTCCGTCGGGGAAACCATTGGGTAGGGGCTTAAAGTAAAAGTCCATGGGGTGCTTGGCGATCAAGAAATTGGTATATACTGCCGCCAGATAGCACAATTCAAAGGAGTGGTAACCACTCATGGAATGACTCCCCTTAGCCCGTTCGTTACCACCAGCTAGGTAGGGAATGCCGTTGGCAAGAACGTTAAAATAAATGCCCCCATCTTCCAAATCTAGGAACCAAGCATTGTAAAAAGCCGCCGCTTCCCGACCATGGCGATGGTATTCGTCGCTATCCAAAGCGCCTCCCATGATCAGGTAAGCCAAAATGGCCTGTTCCTGCTGCCACCAGGCCTTGCGGTCATGCCAAACAAATTGATGGTAACCACTGTTGTTGTCCAGGAGGCGCTCCACTACGTCATACCAGCCGCCCCGCTGTTGGTCACTGCCCACCCCCGGCATAAGGTCAGAAATTTTCTTGGCCAACTCCACATATTTTTCCTTGGGTTTGAGGCTATTCATGCGCATCAAATTCCAGGCAATTTTGAGGTTATGGCCCACCACGGCCCGATTTTGCTGCCACCCCCAGGTAGTGTCATGGCTCCAGTCCTCGTAAAATCTTTCCTGCACAAAGGGGCTGTTGTCGTAGTCGGGAAAGTACTTTTCAATGGTGTCGAAGGTATATTCCAACATGTCTGCATATTTTTGTTCACCCGTGGCCAGCCAAAGGTTAATCAAATAAGCCGGAGCATGGTCCCCGACGGAATTCCAGTTTTTTCTGGCTTGGTTGCGCCCCAAGGATTCACTGCGGGGATCTAACATTAACGGGTCGAGGTGGGAGAAGTAACCACCATATTCACTTTGATCGAGGAAAAATTTATCGAACAATTTGATGGTCTGTTCGGCATCGTGGAGAATGCGGCGATCGCCAGTGCAACGGTAGGTTTGGATTGGCCCAGCCAAAGCATAGATTTGTTCGTAGGCGGGAATGGCATCGTAGTCATCGCCAAATTCCGAAGCAAAGATTTTCTGTTCCTTTTCCCCCTGCACATCAATGGCATGGTACCAATAAATAATATCTTCGTCCTTATCGACAAAGCGCATATGCTCCCGCAAATATTCCGTCCCTTTCTCCGCCGCTTCGAGGAATTGGTCTTCACCGGTCATCATAAACGCCGTGGCAAAACCATAGACTAGGCGAGAAATGGTATCGGTTTCCTGGCGAAAATTAACGCTGGATCGTTGCCCACTGACGGAAAGATCAGTGCGGTAATAACGATAATCAATGGCATCTTCGCCAAATTGAGCCTTGATATAAAACTTACCCAGGGCATAAACCTGTTTAATCCACCAATCTTGTTTTTCAAAAACATATTCCTCGGCTTTTTTCCCTGCAAAAACCACCTGTTTACCGTCAAAAACATCGCTGTCTGGATAAAAAACACCGTAAACAAACAGAAATCTGCCGGGAGTTAACCATGCCCCCATGGTCCCCGTCGCATCAATATAGGCCTCATCAAAGTTTTGGATTACTTTGGCATAGGCCATGGGACTGAGCTTAACTTTGAATTCCCGGCGATCGGAGGTGTGGAGGACAAAAATGCCATCCTCGGCGTCATAGCTCACCACATAACCGGCAATCAGATCAGAAACGGGGAAATTAATTTGAGCATTCATGGGGATTCAGTACCGATTTAAAATCTAAGCTTCGATTTGCTCAACAAAAACTTTGACAAATTGTTCAATCATGCCGGGATGTTTGCCGGTAATTAGATCGCCGTCAATCACTAATTCGGAGGTTTGGTCTCCTTCGTACACCACATCAGCCCCAGCGTTTTCCACGTCACAAATAATGTTGTGGGCACAGGTAACCTTTTTCCCCTTAAGTAAATCGGGATCGGCACAAAATAGCCACAAACTATGGCAAATGGTGCCTATTTTCAAACCTTTGGTGCCCACTGCTTTGCGCAGAAAAACCACCCCTGGGGCCTGATTTTTTTCTCCTTTTTTTACTGTGGCTTGGTACCGTAGGCGGTCCATGGCGTAGGCCCCAATGGCAATGATACCTTTGTAATCTTTGGGGTCTATATCATTGACTTCCGTTGTGACGGTGACATGGTATTCCACTTGATCATTTTCTGGGTTAGAACCAAATTTAAGTTCTGGTTGACCCCAAAGGTGGCTGATGTATTCAACTTCATAACCATGGGCGGGAAAATATTCATTAAACCAGCGGTATTCAGTGCCGTCAAAGTGTTCTTCGATCAAGACACCAATTTTGCCTTTTACTGTGGTCATAATTATTGTTTTTCTATGAGCTAATAAGCTAATTAATTTAGTTAGGAATCAGTTTCAAAGATCGCCTTTAAAGCAGCAAAAGCACCGGCGGCTTTATTAAATCCACCATAGACACACATCAATAAAAGCACCTCTTCAATTTCCTCTTTGGTTGCCCCTTGTTTAAGGGCCATATCCACATGGGCTGGGAAGGGAACATCAAGGGTCTGATTTGCCACATCCACCGCAATCAAAATCAAGGCTTTGGTCTTTTGATCAATTAAAGGCAATCCCCAGGCTTCCCCGGCCACCCTGGTGCAGAAGTCACCAAATTTAGGATTAATGCCGCTTAAACCTGCCTGTAAATCCTGATCGTCCAACACGGCATTTTTAAACTTGCTCATTGGGTCCAACTCCTATCCTAGGTGGTAATAAGTTTCAGCAAATTATCCGGAGCAAACACATCCCGGTAAAAGGTCAGTTGCTCGGTTTTTAAGTAACAACCGCCCCGGTGACCCCGACGCACCCAGGTGACATTCCCCTTCGCAATGGTTTCATGGGTTTCATCGTCCACACACTTCCACTCAAAAAAAGTATGCTCGCCATAGAACATGACAATGGGCCAGACCATAGTTACCCCGGGCTGGGCTATGAGGGCCCACCAGTGCTTTTCCCGTTCCTGTTGTTGTTCCAAGCCGGAGTAAGGGCCGTCCTGGCAAAAATAGACCAAATCCTCTCGATACTCTCCGGTGAGAATATCTCCCCGGCCCTGGCGGAGAGCTTCACAGTGGGTAGGCCACCAGTCTTTATTTTCCTGCTCAATGATTTCCAAGGTGTAGTTGGCATCAATGGCGGGCAAGGTGGCTTCTTTCATGGCCACATATTTGAGCCCTTCTTCGATTAGTTCCTGCCGCAGACTTTCTGGCACCAGCCCTGGTTGGGAATAGTTAGCCTTCAGGTTTAAATAGTAATTTCTTCTTGCTGGCATAGATGACATAAAGATAACCTAAAAGAAATCTAATGACGCGAACAATAGGGCAGAAACAGGATTTTGTTTTCCCTGTCAGCCGATGGTTTGTTGAAAAGCATACCATGGCTTTTTACTATGTGCTCCACTGTGACAAAATGTTACCAAAGCTTCCCCTGAACTGAGTTCATTTACCTTGGATTTCTTCTGCTCAGCCCTACGCCGCAGTCCCATTAGTCAGGAAAGTTTGACTTTGGCGATCGCCGAAACACTTACCTCCAGGACAAGAATTATGGCTAACTCTTGAAATAACAATAAGCTATGCTGATTAATGTGAAAAAATGTTAAAAAAATAATGCCTGTTTAAAGTTTTTCTTATAATGGCTGGGGACAGCCAAGCGTGTTATTGTTTTTGTCAAAGCTCTTCGCAGGGTGCCCTAACCCTAGAATTTAAGGGGACGTGGGAAATCCTAAGTTTTCCCGCACTATTTATGTTACTTGTTTTCCGACTGACCTTTAACTACTTTTGCAATTATCGATGCCATGAAAACTAGAGCTTTATTCCGTGGTCAGGGGATGTTGGTCGGGGTACTTTTGACCCTAGTAATTCCACTGTTTTTTTTATTAAGTATCCTTTTTCTTCCTTTGCCGACTTTAGCAGATGGTGATGGCGGAGCCAATCAGTCTATTATTGTGGCGGGTAACATCAAGGTAAAACCGGAGAAAAGGGAAGAATTTATCGCCCTATCCCAGACTTTTATTGGACCTTCTCGGTCGGAACCCGGTTGTATATCCTACAGCTTTTATGAGGATGAAACAGAGAATAACACGTTTCTTTTTTTTGAAGTATGGCGAAATCGTGCGGCCTTAGAATATCATTTTCAGACCCCTTACTTTCACGAATTTGTGGAAAAATCTCCAGATTTACTGGCTAAGGCAGCAGAAATTAAAATTTATAAAATAGCCGAATTTGAAACATTATAAATTTCTGTCAACTTCCATAAAAACATGAAAAGCTTTCCTCTGTTGTTGTCCCAATTATTGCTGGTACTATTGATAGCTCTGGGGAGCCTGACCATAATTTGCCCCAAAGCATTGGCGATCGCCACGTTGGATAATTTCCCTAGCCCTAACATCGAAAATACAGAAAAAATATTAGGGCCAGCGGGGGAAATTTTTGAGTTTTCCACCTGTAATGCCGAGGGAATTGGCTTCACCATTGCCAATGCCCAAATTCCAGCGGGAGCCGGGCCCTTGCCCCACATTCACCACTACACCAATGAGTGGTTTTGGACTCCCCAGGGGGGCTTGGAATTATTTCAAAGCACAAAAGAATACCCCGATCTAGACAATCCCGCCACTGTGACCCAGGGGGGAAATGCCACCATTTACACAGTGCAAACCGAGCCTAATCAGATTGTCTACGGTCCCAAATATCGAGTGCATGGTTTCGTCAATATCACCTCGGAAACCCGTCCCCTTACTTTCATTTGGCGGCAGGATCCCACTTCTCCAGAATATGAATTCCACGACGGTGGTATTCGTGAATATTTCAAAGATGTGGGTATTCCAATTAAAAATATGAAAAAATTGCCGAAAATCACTGACCAAGCCAGGGAAAAATTCGTTACCCATGCCCCTGACTACGGCATTAACCAAAGCTATTATTTTCTCCAATATGTTAATAAGCTTGATAATCAACCACCAGCGGCACTAGCAAACCTCAAAGATGATCAAAGTTTAAACGAGATTATCGAGACAATTAATGCCTATAATCAAGGCGATAGTTCTGTTACTTGTTTTTAGCCTTTCTAGGATTTCTAGGGAAAATTTATGAATAAGGAATTAGGGTTTGCTATTCTTGGTGGTTGGATTTTGGGAGTGATTTTTGGTTTTTTCAAATTACCCTTACCCGTTCCTCCTTTTGAAGGTTTAGTGGCTGCAGGGGCCTGTCTTTTGGGTCAAGTTACTTACACCTTAATCAAGCAGAAATTTGGATTTTAGAGATATATTTCTTGACAACTTATCTTTAATTTAAAGGAAATCAACTATGTTCAAACTTAGGAGTTGGGGTTGGGCTCTGGTGTTGGCGATCGCCGTGGGAGGAGTGGTCTTTGGGCAAAGCTTGGCGCAATCGAAAGATTCACTGACCCATAGCATTGAAAATATTCCCATGCCGAAGTTGGAGAATCCATTGCGAATTCTAACCCCGGCCAACGAAATTTTTGAAATTGCCTCCTGCTCCACCAAAGACTTTGGCTTTGCCATTACCAACGCCCAAATTCCCCCTGGTGCCGGCCCTTTGCCCCATGTCCACTACTACATCAACGAATTTTTCTGGCCTCCTCAGGGGGGGATCGAAATTTTCCATAGTGAACGTAAGTTTCCCGACATGGGCAAGCCTCCCACCATGGAAGCCGCTGGCCGAGCTTCGCTTTATGCTATTACCCCCCAACCCAAGCAGGTGATTTATTCTCCTCATACTTTTATGCACGGCTTTGTGAATCCCACCGATGAAACCTTGCCAATTACGATGATTTGGGTGCGGGATGCAATTGCTCCAGACTTTGAATATCACGATGGCGGTATGCGGGAGTATTTCTCCGCAGTGGGGGCCCATATTGAAGACTTGAATAATTTACCCACATTGACCGAGGCACAACGCAATGCTTTTGTCACTGAAGCCCCCAAGTTTGGCATTAATCAAAGCTCCTATATGATGCAGTATGTTTCTGCCATTAGTGACGAATTTCCGAGCAATTTGGCCAAACTAGAAAATACACAAGCCTTGACTAAAGTGATTGAAACAATTGAGGCTTTTAACCGTGGCGATAAATCGGTAACTTGCTCATGATTGACCCTCCCCAAATCAAATTTGGAGTTCATACCTTTATCTGGAAAAAAGAATTCCTTGGTCAAGAAGAATATATTTTTCGAGATGCTAAGGTCTGGCAGTTTGATGGGGTTGAAATCGCCAGCCATTTCTTTGATCAAATTGATCCTGGACGGCTGAAGGATTTTGCTCATCAATCGGGTTTGGAGTTAACTTTTTGTACTAGTTTGCCTCAGGGCCTATCCCTGACCACCGAGGATGAGGTCCGTTGGCGGGATTCCATTGCCTATCTACAAAGGGCAATTGTATTCTGTCAGCAATGTGGCATCACCCAACTGTCGGGGCCGTTTCCCCATCCCGTGGGTCATCTCAGTGGGGAACCCCTACAAAGAAAGGAAGTCATCCGCATGCAGGACGCATTTAAGTTGGTGGCAGAAACCCTAGTGAAAACTGATCTTAAATTGGCGATCGAGCCGTTGAATCGTTTTCAGGGTTATGCTCTCAATACCGTTGAGCAGGGTTTAGCGCTAATGGACGCGCTCAATTGCGACCAAGTGGGGCTTTTACTGGATTTATTCCACATGAATATTGAGGAAAAGAACGTGCTCCAAGCCTTTCATCGAGCAGGCAACAAATGCTTTCATATCCATGCCTGTGCTAAAGACCGGGGCACACCGGGTAGTGATTCCTTTGCTTGGAGTGATTGGTTTAAGGTTTTGGAGGAAATTAATTATCAAGGCTGGGTAACCATTGAAAGTTTTAATTTTGAAGATAAAGAATTAGCTTCTGGAGCCCGTCTTTGGCGCCCCCTGGCTGCCAGTAGCGCAGAGATTGCTAGGGATGGAGTGAAATTTCTACGGCAAACTTACCAAAATCAATAAATTTATCAAGTACATCACCATGAATCAGCCCTATATTCCCATTACTTTGCCTTCTGGTTTTGACCACACCTATACCACCGTTGGAGATGTCACTCTCCATGCCATAGAAGGGGGAAGGGGAGAACCTTTATTATTATTGGGGGGCTGGCCCCAAACCTGTTACGTCTGGCGACTTTTGTGGGAACAATTGGGGCAACATTTCCACGTTATTGCCTTGGACATGAGGGGTCAAGGGGATTCAGACATTCCTGATGGCCCTTACGACTGTGGCACTGCGGCGAAGGAAATCAAAGATTTTTTAGCAAAAAAGGAGATTAATTCTTTTTACTTAGTCGGTCATGACGTAGGGGCTTGGGTTGCCTTTACTGTGTTGAAACTTTTTCCCGATGCCGTACTGGGGGCCGGGCTCATTGATGCGGCAATTCCTGGCCTGGTCAGTAATGATTTCTTTTCTGTGGTTAATGCCCCCAAGGTATGGCAATTTTATTTCCATATGGTGCCGGATTTAGCCAGTAGCTTGGTGACGGGGAAGGAAAAGGAATATCTCAGTTGGTACTTCACTAATAAGTCTAAACTAAAAGAGAATCTTACCCCGGAAGTGATGGATTACTATGCCCGTTACTATAGTCGTCCTGGGGCAATGAGAGCTGGGTTTCTGTGGTATGCCGCTTTGGAGGAAACAACTAAAGCTAATACGCCGACGGCAGATACCCATTTCAGCCAGCCTATTTTTGCTATGGGGGGAGAGTTTGCCACTAAATCTTTAATTTATAACGGTATTTCTCCCTATTGTGATGACATTACAAGTTATGTAATTGAACAATGTGGTCATTACATTCCTGAGGAGGCACCGGAGGAGATTTTGAAAGCTATTGTCAACACCTTCAAACCCTAAAAAATCAACTTTATTAGTAACACAATTTAGTACTAACTATGAGACATTCACGGAGAAATTTTTTAGCTTTGGCTGGGGCCAGTTCCCTGTTGGCGATCGCCGCTCCGAAGTTGTTAGCCCAGGGCATCCCCCAGGAAATTTTAAATAAAATCCTGCCCCTTCCTGGGAAATATGGAGAATATTATGGTCAAGCAAAAATTAGGGCCTTCCACCTCCATAACCAACCCGATACCAGCCCCTTACATAAAGCTTTGGAAGAGTTATGGCTGGAAGTATTTAAGCAAACCGATGGAGAACTATTTGTCTCCCCCCTGCCCGAGGATGCTTCCCTTCCGGCGGGCGATCCCCAAGCAGTGCAATTTATTACTGGCGGACGTTTTGAAATTGTTAGTGTAGCTGGCCCCATTATTGACAAAGTCTGTCCCGATGTTATTGGCATTCAAAATATTGGACTTTTTTATCAATCACCCCAAGAAGTTTTTGAAATTATTAATCAGCCCTTATTTGCTGAAATTCTTAATCAATCCGTCTCCCAATACAATCTCACCTATTTGCCCAATGGCACCTTTGACAATGGCATGAGAAGTGTTACGTCCATAGAGAGCAAACCAATTTATCAACTAGAGGACTTTCAAGGCCTGATAATTCGTACTCCTCCTTCCGCTGATATGATGGCGACCATGGAAGCTTTAGGTGCGGTCCCTAAGCAATTTACCATGAATCAAGTTTTCGAAGTTCTTAAAAATGGTACTGTCCAAGCTCAGGAAAATCCCATGTCTGTAGCCCTAGGCTTTAAGTTATATGAAGTAACCAAATATTTAAACATAACCAACCATGCCTGGTCGGGGTATAACACATTTTTCAATACCAACTTTTGGAACTCTCTCTCTGCTTCGACCCAAGGCGTAATAAAAGAACTGCTCCCCATCTATCAAGCTAAACAAATCAAAGCCCAGGAAGAATATAATCAACAGGCGTATGAACAATTGACTAAAAAATTAGGCATGGTGGCAACTAATACGGATTTATCCCAGGGCACTGAG
>NZ_JADEWJ010000431.1:0-1660 GCF_015207725.1 Synechocystis sp. LEGE 06083 | reverse complement strand
ATGATTTTTGCTAAAACTCCTTCAGTACTAGCTTCGTAGGAGCACAATCCCCCTTCCTCGGGCAGGGCAAAAACTATTTTCAGTGGCATTTGCCTGTTTAGATCCGCCTTTGCCTAGGGAGCGTCCTGCCATTGGGGAGCCAAGGTAATAAAATCAAAAATCTCTGCCCCGGGGTGACAAGTGACACAGGTATTGCTTGTTACCTCCTCTGGCATAGGAACCCTTGGGTGTAGAGCCTTGAAAAAGCGTGATTTCTCCGCATAGAGGGGAACTGGCGTATTGGGAGGTAATGGTCGAGAGAAGGTACTCACATAATCCCAAATGAGTAACTGGGTCAGACGATTAATATTAGGGATGCTGACCCCATAATGAACATCCGGACGGCGCAAAATTTCCTGCCAGGATTCCAGGGGCAACACTTCTGGTGGCAGAGCAATGTGACAGCCAGTGCAGGTTTCAATATAGGACTCAAAACCGGGAAGGTAACGGGTAGGAATCGGATCAACGGAATGGGGATTGTCAGGGATAACTGGGGGCAAATTCTGTGGAATGCTTGCCTGGGCTATTAAGCTATCCTTCGGTTGACCATGGGGAGCCCAGGTCTGGGCCATCGCCCAACCACCACTAAGGGAAAGGAAAATGAGAACTAATCCTGTCAGAACCACTGGCCAAATTCGCATGGTTGTTTCCGATTACACCAATCCATCAATTAAGATCATTTGTCCGAGGACATGGTCCGAAGACCCCACAATTTTAGCAGTCCCCACCGGCACACCGTTTTTTCCCCTCTTCTCTGAGCCCAAGATCCATAGCTGTGCCTGCTTGGAATTTAGAAAAGAATAGGGCAGAGATTTTACGTCTATGGCCATATAGCTAAGCGGCAGATCCGCCATAAATCTTAATTGCCCCATTCCGGAAAGTCAAAACCCAAGATTTATTGGCCCAAGGGAGAAAGAAATAGATTTGCTATTTACTAGAGCCCTGTCCAAAGCGCCATTGTATGCCTGCGGAGAAGCGAGTGCCCGGCTCCGCCAGTAATTCTCCCAAATCAAGCTGACTAGTGGCATTGGTACCCATTAAATCGATCGCCAAGTTTTCCAAAGGGAATAGTCTTAAACCGGCTGACCATACCAGTCGTTCACCAGTCACAAGGGGAGTCACTTCCGCAATTAGTTGTATGACGGGGGAAATCTGATAATTCGCCCCTAACCCCAAACCCACCGGAGTTTTGCCACCAGTAATTGCAGCCTTGGGAGAAAATAGCAAAGCTAATTGATTATTGACTTCATACATAAAGGGAAATTCAAGCATAAAATATCCTTGTTCTGCTTCACTGATATCACGACCACCAGTCAAACGGCCACTGATTGAGAGGGGATCCCCATCGGCTTGGTTTAAAAATAAAAGCTTGCCCCCTAAACGCCATTGGGTCGCTGTTCCCTGGGATGAGTCTATAACTGATTGGGTGTCAAAACCACCAATGGAAGAAAGGAGCAACTCCATTTGGAAATTTTGCAAAACGCTGTAAAAAATTCCTCCACCCACACTGCCCCCCGTATCCGCTGTAAAACGTATGCCGAAATCATCGGTGGGAAAAACGTAGGGAGTTGTGAGGGTAAACCAGTCAAACAAAAGGCTTTTCTGCCGGTCGGTATAGTCA
>NZ_JADEWJ010000430.1:0-1661 GCF_015207725.1 Synechocystis sp. LEGE 06083 | reverse complement strand
TAATAAAACTGACTGAGCTGGGTAAAAATATTCTTTGCTTCTTGGGTAGAATCTCCCCGGTAGCGGGCAATGAGACCCTGGGTGGCGGTCAAACTGAGGCCAAACTGTGGCGATCGCCCCTGGCCATTGATCATCTCCCGTGCTTGATTAACCAAATTCTGGTCAAAGGAACGACTTAAATCCACATAGGTACCTAAACAGGTAAAGCCCGCTAAGGCATTGGGGGATTCGTAAAGTTGTTCAGCGCCGATTAACTGTTGCCTTTCTCCCCAAATCAACCTCTCTCCCTGCCAAATCTCCCAACTGGATCGCCAATGGCCTTTGGTAAATTTTTCTCCCCTAGCGGTGCGTCCCAAACGGACAATTTCCCAACCTTTGAAACGGGCTTGCTCCTGGAGCCTAATGGAAAAATTCTGTTGATATCGAGCTTGATCAAAAATAATTGTTTCCTGGGGACACCACAGCACCGAAGCGCCCGCCCCCACCTCTAGGTTAACCCTCTGTTCACTCCAGGGTCCCAAACTACGGTAAATTTTTCCCGCCGAAGCACTGGTAAAGCACACATCACTCTGGGCCTCTAAGACAACGTCGTACCCCAGGCGATCGCCCCCCACCATACCACCGCCGGTATGTAGCAACATGGTCTGACATTGCCCCGTGTCATCTGGATAAAAAGACCGTTGCACTTTGAGGGGAGCCTGTACCAAACATTCAACCATGCGGGTACGATGCCCAGGGCGGTCATAGCGGAGCCAAAGATTGGCCTGCCAAGGGGCAGAATTGTTGACAGTGGTAGCAGTAATCAAAGAATTAAATCGCTGAATTGAACTCAGGAAAAATAGCTAGTCTACTATCAATTTGCAGCCGGTTGGAAAAGTTTAAAAAGGAGGATTAATCTCCCCCTAATTTATCTTATTCAAGAAGGAGATTGACAAAAATTCTTCCTTGGTAAAGGAGAGATAGGGGGATTTCGTATTGCCAAGGCAACTTCTTCAACATTTATTTCAGGCTAAAAACCATGGCCGGGAAATTCCCAGCCAATGGGGACGTGGAACATTCAGGGGAACCTAACTAGCCTGGGGCAACAAACTGAGGAAAGCATCAAAATCCGCCAGTGCTTCTTGGTACTGGACTTTAGCTTGGGAACTATTGCGATCCTTCGCCGCTGCATCTAGCCGTTCCAAGTGACCAAAAACTTCTTTGGCTAAGGTGCTGGCCTTGTCTTGATCCTTGGGTAACAGGGAGCTGGCCAGCCCCAACATCTCCCGGCGTAGTTGTCCCAACGGCCCATGGATATAGGTTTGGGTGTCCACCCAATTTTGATCCGCAATCAAACCCTGCAACCGCTCTTCCATGCCTTCCCGGGCCACGGCGATCGGATTAACATAGACCTGTAGTTGGGCAATTTTTTCTGGGCTATAGGTGGTGGGAATTTCCACCTGGGGGCTACTGCAACTAACGAGGATCGTAGTTACTAAAACTAGAACGAGGGAAAGTAACGAACGTAAACGAGACATAAGCTTGGGTTACGGTGTTATTGACATTGACAGCAATTGACAAGGAAAAGTTATCCCCGCAATTTTTTCCAATGATACGTGCTTTTCAGGCCGAAAACGAATACCAGCCCCCAGTGGATGCCCAGGGGGGGATTAACCTACAAG